>JACKAK010000013.1 GCA_020635115.1 Halobacteriovoraceae bacterium
CTGAAAAATAATGGCAAGTTAAAATTTTTAGAAAGCTTTAATGCTGCATTATTTTCTGACTAAGGACTAGATAACTTATTACTTAAGTTTTTCTCTAAGAGTCAAGTAATGGGCCCAGGCAATTTTCCCCTTACAGTTACCGTTCAAAACCTTTACCTGAAACCACATTTTGTTCTTAATCTTACCAGTTTTCTTAACTCTTGTCCTGTTTTGAGTCGTGCAATTAAATCCATCAGGATGACCATCTTTAATCTTGTCTACAAGCGTGACCATGCCTGTGTCATGATTTTCCAAGTAATGATCTGCATGTGTAGCCGTAGAAATTAATAACATTAACAAAACAACATTTCTCATTCTTTTCTCCTCATTTATTATTTGCGTTATGAACCCATGAACGAATTACTCGTTGCATTGATTGTTGTTTATAGATTTCTAGCTCTTTAAGTTTTTTTAGGTCTTTTGTTTTAACTGACTTTAGAAGGGATCTTTTTTTGCTTAAGGATCTTGCTGATGACTTTAAGTTCATTTTTCATCACTTTAAGTTCAGCCTTCGTTAACGAAGTGAAATCGATTTTAAGACTTTCTAGGTTTTCATCACTCAACTCCTGTCCTTTTGAAGCAAAACTACCTGAGTAGATTTTTTTAAGAATTTCATAAAGTTTTGTTCTTACTCTTTTATTCAGAAACGGCGTGATTAATGCGACATAAGCACCTAGAGTTAACGAAAGTCCCAGTAAAGCTGATGAATAGAAAATGAACCCAATTTTATTTTCAAAAAACCTTGCTCTGTGAGAAAGTTTCCAAAATCAGAACTTAATATAGATTTATAAAGCTCAGTGTTACTGAAATGAGTGGTGTCCCCTGTAAGCAACACAAGGGAAGAGATTGAGGTAATCGCAAATACAGTTGAGAGAGTGCCTGCAATGTATTTAGAAATTCCTATTGCCTCTTTTACTTTTGGGTCATTTTCTTTCATTTTAGAAAGTTCTGTGAACAAAAGATTCAGGGACTGCATGGACTCAATATATTCCTCTTCAAGTGCCATAAGGTCATTTTCTAGACCTAACAGGAGAGAGCTTACCTCTCCCTTCTAAGTGAAATTTCACCCATTCAGTATGATATCTCGCAATTTCATTTTCAATTCGCTCAGCGATTTCACTAGATTCAATTTCTAGCTCACTTATATTTCCGTCGAGATCTTTAAGGATATTTTGAGCTATAAGAGGTGCATCGTCTGCAGCTATTTTTTAATCGCTTGGTTGTTTTTGAGGTCATCTTTGTACTCGTCAGTTAGAAGATTAACAGATTCTTCACTCTTAGTATGATACATCATCTGTTCTTCATGAAGCTCTTCAATTCTTGCTCTGAGTTTTACAATTTCTTTATCGTGAAAAAACTTGGTCTTGTTTCCCTCAACTTTCTTGTATATGTGCGCTGAGATATCAATGACATCTTTAATTGTATTTTCACTAAAAAGGGTCGTTAAAATTATCCATTAGTTCAGACGTTTTAACGTTATAGTACATCTGCACATATTTTAAGGACTTCTCTCTTATGGCAAGATCTAAGATAAATTCTTGGTAATCTTTTAAAAGAGTGGCGTAATCATCACGGATTCTAGAAATCTTAAGATTTCCTGAAAAATCAGCGTGATTAAAGATTGTGTCCATAAGATCAAAGCCTTTAGATTTTTCGTAAACCCAACTTCCAAGAAATGCATCCTTAAACTGATCGTTTAGACTATTCTCAAGCGCCATTTTCCCAATCATTTCTTTGCTTCCGCGTGATGCCACTAAGAATATTTGAAGTTTTCTTTTCTTTAGTAGCTCCTTGAGATACTGAACTTCGAACTCATATTCATTATCAACTAACAGGATAGCAATATCGGCGTCTTTCACTTCTTTAGCAGTGAGTGCGTCTTCGATATTACTCATTGACAGAGGTTCTATTTCTTTAAACCTGTAACCAATTTCACCTTGTCCCATATTGATGAAGTTAATTGCCATATCGTGTTCGCTATAATCAAACTCATTTGGGTCTTGAAAAAGGGTTTCACTGTTTTTTTGGACCGAGAGCGTCTACTATTTTCTCACGCATACTTCTTGATTCTTTATCACTTTTGAAAGCAGCGCTTTCCGTGTTTCTTGCTGTTATTTCTTGAGGTGAGACTAAGGTCTTTAAGGAGCCTTTTTCTAAAGTGAGTTGAGCCACCAAGCATGATAACATTATTCGTGTTGTCGTAGATTGATTTCATTAACTCTTCATATCTATTCGCTACCCCTCTAAAGGCGCTAAGCCTTTCATCATCCATCTGAGCAATTGCGACTTTTTGCATCCTTTCAGAATATTTAGTCGTGGCATCTTTGAAATGAGTGAGACTTCTAATCAGTTTTTCAGCGTGATCGAGACTTTTTTACCTTGCGGAGTTGAATTGTCCATTTCCTTTAGAACTTTAATAAGTTTTTTTGCGTCATTAATATTTTTTTGAATGACACTCCCGTTGATATTCTCCATGAGCAATTCTTTACCTCTCAATTGAAGAGTTTCACCTTCATGGGTATAACGAGGGTAAGGAGATTTTCGCATGATTTGATACCCGCAAAGACCTCTAATGAGGCAAAATTAAAGATCATCAAGTAGATTGATGTTTTTTTTTAGTAAATTCATTTTAAATTCCTTTATGCTCGGCGTGAACATCTGAAATAATTCTTTCAAGCTCATGAGCTGAAACGGGAGCAGTTGAGTTTTTAACTCTGCTCATAACAACATTGGTCATTTTCAAGACTTCATTGTAACCAGGCAACTTTTTGTGAGTTTGCTTCTAGTATTTCTGCTTCCCTCACCTCTTTGAGATAGAGGTTTGCAAGAACGACATTTGCTTTCAAATGTGTATCGGTGAGAGATTTTTAGACTCCAAAGCTGAAATCATTTTGTTGCTGACTTCTTTTTCTTGAATATCTTTAAGTGAATTCTTGTAGACCTTTCTCGCAGCGCAACTCACTCTGGCGGAGTAATGAGATCATGAAGTCCTTTAATGGTTAAGTATGTCGAAACAGCTAAAGAAGTAGAAATGAATCCATTTAAATAAGGAAGGAGCTTTTTCAGCTCTTCTTTTCTTTGAGATTCATTTTCTCCAGTTTTAGGATCTTTAGCAATATTCACCCAGTTTATGGACTCTTCACTTGTAGCAATCAAGTAGATTGTCCGACAAAGGAGCCTATCGCTAGAGGAATCATAATATCGCGACAACCTCTAGTGATTTTAGAATAGAGTATTCTACTCGTTACAGAGTCGAGGATTTCAGACTTTAACTTTCGCTCAAAGCCTTTTTTCTTTCTTCTTCGTTTCAAAGATGCCAGGCGGTTCATCACGAATAAGGACTTCAACTTCGCCATTAAGAGCAGCAATACCAGGTATCAAACCATCTCCAACTAAAGAATATTCACCGCCTAAAGATTCTTTAATCCATTCTTTGTATTGATTATTAAGTTCAGACTCTGCAAGAGACTCAATTTCTTGTTCATTTAATTTAATTTTTGCTTTTGCTAAATCTTTTTGGATTAAACTAACAGTACTTGTGAACTCTTTTTTTAACCATCATAGCGTCAATTGATCCAAGCATTTTTAAATAGCGCTCCCAGCGAATTTCAGCTTCTGCATTTATCTTTTTTTCAAATCTCTCACTTGGATCTATGACACTGACCTCTTTTTTTTTTTCTTTTGAAAAGATTATTTAATGAAAAAATGCCGTTTACAGTGCCACTAGCTAGGTTAACGGCACCAACAGCTGCTTTTCCAAGTTTTGTATTAAGTAGCCTTTCTATTTCTTTTTTAACTGATTCTGGTATACCAAAAGGACTTTCAGTAAGTTGACGTGACCATTCCTTGGATAAGTTGTGAGTCACAGGTCCATCAAGAACTTCTCTTGCTGAATCTGTTGCGTTTTTATCAACGTTGATTGCAATCAGCTTTTGCACTAAATTTAAAGTATGTTTTCTAGTAACAGATCTTTTTGTGAGACTCGTTAGATAAACTAAAGTCTTTTTAACGAGCTTGACTGCACGACTTAATTCATTTTCTCTAACTCCTGATTCAATCTGTGCGATAACCTCACTAAACTCAGTAGAGCTTAAAACAGATTCATTTGAAAAAATAAGATCCCTTTGAACAAACTGTCCATCAACAATGGACCATGCCCTGAGAGTATTTTTTTCATGAACGATTTCACCAAGTAGATTTAAAGAAGTATTTAGTAGTTCATGATCAATTTCAACAGTTCCAAGTGAATCACTTACAAAAAAGCGATTTTTTTTGCCTTTCTGTCTCTTAAGGATACTTTTTAAATACTTTAATTCTAGCTCATTTTGTTTAGTATCAGCTGTTAAATTAATAAATACATAATCGCTAGATTTGGCGTAACCTGTGTACTCAATAGCATCCTTTTTAAAATACTTTGAAGAAGGTGAAGTCACAAAATGAACATCTTTAAAAGCGGAGGTGAAAGTTTCGTGAATGAGTTCATTTGGAGATTGCCCTAGATCTAAGCTCATTAAATCTGATTTTGAAACATATCCGTCATTCTCAGATTTTTTGTGGCAATATGTCCTTTTTCACAGGAAATAATGAATAGAGCGTGTCTTTTTGATAAGAGGATCTATTCTCTGAACCAAGATTTTCAAAAAATCTAAATGAAAATGGCACATGGTCTGCCTGAGTGGCACTAGAATCACCAATTATCCTTTTCACAAGGTCAATCTTTTCATTTTGCCTGCTCCGGCCACAAAGATTCTTGCCCCGCCTAAAGAAAGGGAGAAGATTTCAGTTTCTATCTCTAGAAGTTCTTTAGAATCCTTAATTCCTAGCTCTTGGAGAACTCTTTTCGTTTTGTAAACCAACCCAGTTAGTTTATTGATATTAAAATCAACTGAATCCGATTCAACAAACTTCTCCATTACTTTGTTAAAAATGTTGATCGGAGTGACTGAAACCCCTTCTTTAGGAAATATTTTTCGCATGATTTCAAATCAATAGTTGTTTCAGTATGAGCGCCAAAACTCATTAAGAGCAAGGCGCTTGTAAGCATAAAAGATTTCATGATAAATACCAGCTATGCTTTCGGGGAGCGTTTTTTAAAAGATCGTGAAGAGTCTTTTCTTCCTCTTCGTTTTCTTCATTAAAATACAGCTCTTTGATGGTCACATAGACTAAATAAGAAAGACCTGCAACACCTCAATAATGGCCGTTTGGAACAATGGTGTATTTAAGAACAACCGCTGCTCCAATGGAAGCAAAAACCATGAGACCAATCATCTGGCCGTCACTGAAGTGAAAAAATTCACCTCTAGGGTCATTTTCAAGTAATTCATCAAAAGAGTCTAAAAGGACGCATTTACTTCGTCTAGAGTGTCTTTCACATTAAGAACAAACACGATTGAAGCATATTTTTTTGAAAAGTCCTCATCATAAGAACTCATGACAACTTTTAACTCATCTCTATTTCCCTTACCTCTTTAAATTTGAATTTGATTCCAATTTTTTCATAATTTTCAGACTCTAAAAAGTACAGTGACACTTTTTTTCTTTTCAGATATTAATTCCAACAAATTGGCCTTCTTATTATTGGAATCGATAAAGTGTTTTTTTTCCTCACTATAGATTAAGACGATATCTTCTCTTGATGTTTGGCTTGGATTCATTTGAACCTGATTAATAGATTTTTCATCATTAGAACTAGTCTCTTCGGTTTGCTGAGTTGGCCTATCTGACTCCGCACCTTCTGTATTTGGATCTGGAGCCTGTGCATAGCTCGAAGCAATTAATAAAAAGCTAAGTAACAAAATTAGTTTAGACGACATTATACCCTCCTATCGACTAGGTTAACTATGCTCTGGCCCACATAGTCTCCTTGTGATAGGAAGTCCTATGCGGGTCGCAAGTCTTTTATTGTGTTATTCGCGTGAGGGTGGAGAGAAACTTGGTGGTGACTTCCATCCTCACATTTTTCCGAACCTAAAAATAATCCCAAGCTTTTTCAAGACCTCGCTTGAAATTTCAGTGAAATTTAATTTCAAAGAAATTTCAGGTGGCTAGAAAAAATCTATTTTTAGGTGTTTAGAAATTTCAGCTGAAATTGAAACAAAGTAAGCAACAGATTAACGGTTCCTCAACACTAATTCATTCATATTTGTAATAATACATGTGTGAATAGAGTATTAATCCTCTTTTGATATTGGATATAGTTGAATGGATTAATTTTTCGAGTAAAAGGGAATGACCTCAATGCTACAGGTGCCCAATTGATAGTCTTGCCTTTCTTCCTGCTCCCCAGCCTAATGGCCGACTATCTGAAAAGTTTGCCTCCTCGCCAACTCCCCAGTCGTCTTGAAGGTTTCTCAAAGCCTTTGCTTCTTCTCCAGCTCCCCAGTCTAATGGCTGACTATCCGAGAAGTTTGCTTCCTCGCCAGCTCCCCAGTCTAATGGCTGACTATCCGAGAAGTTTGCTTCCTCGCCAGCTCCCCAGTCGTCTTGAAGGTTTCTCAAAGCCTTTGCTTCTTCTCCTGCTCCCCAGTCTAATGGCTGACTATCCGAGAAGTTTGCTTCCTCGCCAGCTCCCCAGTCGCTTTGAAGGTTTCTCAAAGTCTTTGCTTCTTCTCCTGCTCCCCAGTCTAATGGCTGACTATCCGAGAAGTTTGCTTCCTCGCCAGCTCCCCAGTCGCTTTGAAGGTTTCTCAAAGTCTTTGCTTCTTCTCCTGCTCCCCAGTCATAGATCATCAAAAACTCACAGTAACCATTAGTTACAAGATTGGAATTTCCTGAAAACCCTAGTAGTACATCGCTTGCAAAAATTAAAAGTAAAGAAGTTAAAATATTAGTTTTCACCATATCTCCAATAAGCAAGGTTCCTTTTCTAAAACTTCTTTAGCATATAGTCATCAAATATCAAAGACGCATGCACTTTTTCCGTTCTTTTATGACGCACATCAAGATCTATTTCTAAATGTTTTTTAATTTCTTCCCTTACTTCATCCGAAATACGACCCTTCAATGCACACTCCTCGGCATACTTCCTAGCTAGATCGAAAAAAGAGGATATTTTTTTTCTAGCCTCCAATGTGGTATCATAAGTATCCGTAAAGCAGTTTCTTTCCCCTGACGTCAAGTCATCGTAGTCAACAAATTTTAAAAGATGTTCAATCAACTTCATCAGTGCATTTTTGGGAAGCTTTAATACTTGATCTGTGGGGAAACGCAACACTCCATTCTCATTAACAATAAAGCCTTTGTCGATAAGCTCGTCAATACTCCCTTGAGATATTTTTCCGTAGTCGTCGTATATCTTGTCAATGGAGACACCTTCCCCGTCACACTGTGCAAGTATCTTGAAATAATCTTCATTGCAAAATGCTTCGGCCACTTCATTGTCAGCAAAAACACCGTTTTCTTTAATATAGGCATCGAGCTTAAACTCTGGATGAAACTTGCTCACATAATAAGGAATTTTATCGTCTTTACTAGCAGCTCTTAATAGATAAATTATTTCATCAGGAGATGGAGTCTTAATACCTCTGTGTATCCTCCAGTAATTTGAATATTTACTGTCACCAAACTTTTTAACAATAAAAGATTTTAAAGACTGGCGCTTCAGTACTTCCGAAAATTCACCTACAAACTCTTCTCGAAGACTAGCTTCCATAAACAGTACCCCCATTAATTGAACAACACACTCAACTTAAAATTATACAAATAAATTTTCAAGAACTTCATTCTTACTTGATGAGAAATTTCACTGAAATTATAATACATAATTTTAGTGCTCTAAATTACTGTAATTACTTTTAGTAAATATTATTTATTTTTACTCTGAAATTTCAAAACCCTCTTCCACTTAACAAATGGAAGCAAATTACAGCAAGAACTTATATTTCTTACATCTAAACTTCCGTCCAGACATCTACTAACACAAAGACAATTACCAAAACAACTAAACATTTATTCTCTACCTTTAACACCACCAACACTTTCAATATTAGAAATTTCAGCTGAAATTGAAACAAAGTAAGCAACAGATTAACGGTTCCTCAACACTAATTCATTCATATTTGTAATAATACATGTGTGAATAGAGTATTAATCCTCTTTTGATATTGGATATAGTTGAATGGATTAATTTTTCGAGTAAAAGGGAATGACCTCAATGCTACAGGTGCCCAATTGATAGTCTTGCCTTTCTTCCTGCTCCCCAGCCTAATGGCCGACTATCTGAAAAGTTTGCCTCCTCGCCAACTCCCCAGTCGTCTTGAAGGTTTCTCAAAGCCTTTGCTTCTTCTCCAGCTCCCCAGTCTAATGGCTGACTATCCGAGAAGTTTGCTTCCTCGCCAGCTCCCCAGTCTAATGGCTGACTATCCGAGAAGTTTGCTTCCTCGCCAGCTCCCCAGTCGTCTTGAAGGTTTCTCAAAGCCTTTGCTTCTTCTCCTGCTCCCCAGTCTAATGGCTGACTATCCGAGAAGTTTGCTTCCTCGCCAGCTCCCCAGTCGCTTTGAAGGTTTCTCAAAGTCTTTGCTTCTTCTCCTGCTCCCCAGTCATAGATCATCAAAAACTCACAGTAACCATTAGTTACAAGATTGGAATTTCCTGAAAACCCTAGTAGTACATCGCTTGCAAAAATTAAAAGTAAAGAAGTTAAAATATTAGTTTTCACCATATCTCCAATAAGCAAGGTTCCTTTTCTAAAACTTCTTTAGCATATAGTCATCAAATATCAAAGACGCATGCACTTTTTCCGTTCTTTTATGACGCACATCAAGATCTATTTCTAAATGTTTTTAATTTCTTCCCTTACTTCATCCGAAATACGACCCTTCAATGCACACTCCTCGGCATACTTCCTAGCTAGATCAAAAAAAAGAGGATATTTTTTTTCTAGCCTCCAATGTGGTATCATAAGTATCCGTAAAAGGCAGTTTCTTTCCCCTGACGTCAAGTCATCGTAGTCAACAAATTTTAAAAGATGTTCAATCAACTTCATCAGTGCATTTTTGGGAAGCTTTAATACTTGATCTGTGGGGAAACGCAACACTCCATTCTCATTAACAATAAAGCCTTTGTCGATAAGCTCGTCAATACTCCCTTGAGATATTTTTCCGTAGTCGTCGTATATCTTGTCAATGGAGACACCTTCCCCGTCACACTGTGCAAGTATCTTGAAATAATCTTCATTGCAAAATGCTTCGGCCACTTCATTGTCAGCAAAAACACCGTTTTCTTTAATATAGGCATCGAGCTTAAACTCTGGATGAAACTTGCTCACATAATAAGGAATTTTATCGTCTTTACTAGCAGCTCTTAATAGATAAATTATTTCATCAGGAGATGGAGTCTTAATACCTCTGTGTATCCTCCAGTAATTTGAATATTTACTGTCACCAAACTTTTTAACAATAAAAGATTTTAAAGACTGGCGCTTCAGTACTTCCGAAAATTCACCTACAAACTCTTCTCGAAGACTAGCTTCCATAAACAGTACCCCCATTAATTGAACAACACACTCAACTTAAAATTATACAAATAAATTTTCAAGAACTTCATTCTTACTTGATGAGAAATTTCACTGAAATTATAATACATAATTTTAGTGCTCTAAATTACTGTAATTACTTTTAGTAAATATTATTTATTTTTACTCTGAAATTTCAAAACCCTCTTCCACTTAACAAATGGAAGCAAATTACAGCAAGAACTTATATTTCTTACATCTAAACTTCCGTCCAGACATCTACTAACACAAAGACAATTACCAAAACAACTAAACATTTATTCTCTACCTTTAACACCACCAACACTTTCAATATTAGAAATTTCAGCTGAAATTTCTAAACACCTAAAAATAGATTTTTTCTAGCCACCTGAAATTTCTTTGAAATTAAATTTCACTGAAATTTCAAGCGAGGTCTTGAAAAAGCTTGGGATTATTTTTAGGTTCGGAAAAATGTGAGGATGGAAGTCACCACCAAGTTTCTCTCCACCCTCACGCGAATAACACAATAAAAGACTTGCGACCCGGATAGGACTTCCTATCACAAGGAGACTATGTGGGCCAAGAGCTGGCGAACATAACCGATAGGAGGAAAAAATGTTCTACTCAAATCTTAAAATTTCACAGGAAGAATTTCAGCAATCATTAAGATCAGTTGAAAATCAATTAAAGTTGCTAAATTTCAAAGATTTCAAAGTTCTACACTTCTCACACAAACAATTAGAAGATTCAGTGAAATTGACACTTTTAACAGAGTCACGAACTGATCCCTTCAAAAAAGTAAAAATTATAAAGAACAAGTACCTAGCACAAGTTCAAATACAAGATGACAATCTTGTAACTAATTACAACATCATGCCAAAAGACGCTGATAAGTTAATCGCCTTACCTGAAGATCTTAAACACTCTAGAGATTCATTTATGGACATCTTAGATCAAACATTTGTTTGAAAGAAGGATTATCATGAAACTCTTTATTACAATTATGGGACTGTTTTCAATAGATGCATATTGCAGTGTCAAAACACTCGCTAAAGAAAATCTTAAATGCTTCAAAGTTAAGAATGTAGAAAACCTAGAAATTCGGCAATCTAGTAACTGGTATGGGTTTTCTTACAAAATAACAAGGAAAGAATGTTCTGGAGAAACTCCAGAACATCTTGCCTTTCGTATTAACTCAGGAAACCTAATTAAGGTTAAAGATCTTCCAAAATCAATCGGCACCTATACGAATGTGCGGATTACCTACAAGAGTCAATCGATAGTAAACAACCACATTATAACAGTGAGAGAAATTTAAAATGAAATCTAAGCAAATAAAAAGCATGGAATTATTCTTATTAAAAGAAGCTATTATTCTTAAAAAAAGAATAATTCCTAATTCTAATAAGTCCATCTGTTTGAATTTACGTAATCATGATTTGGCATGCTCTTTGCTTAACATGTTTGCAAAAAGGAGACATTACTATGAGTAAGAATTTAAACATTTTATTTTTGGACGACAACGACATCATGAGAGACACATTTTGCTTTCTTAGTGAAAAGTTAAATTACCCTTTCAAGATAGACGTTTGCGAATGCCCAACAGAGGCATTCGCAAAGGTTGCAAATTTTGACTATGATTGCATTGTAACTGACTTCAAAATGCCACTACTGAACGGAAAACAGTTTCTCAATGCCATTTATTCGCTTGAAAAGCCTTTACCTGGAATCATCGGTTATACCTCTGAAAAAGACCCAGAAAGAGCTTTTGGCACTCATCCTTTAGTAAAGAAAGTTTTCAGCAAAGGTGAGTTAAAAGAATGTCTTAAATTCATTCTTCTGAATTTCAAGCCAAAAACATTCAGAAGCGAGATGTTTTTATGACAAAAAGAGGGATAATTTCATATTCATTGTTACTAAATGTAAGTCTATCAGCATTGGCAGGCGGTGAGAATTGCATAGTTTCCATTGCAAAGAAGAATAATATTGATCCAGTACTTATTCTCTCAATTGCAAGAAAAGAAAGTAATTTCAACCCAAAAGCAAAGAATCACAACAATAACGGTACATATGACCTGGGTCTAATGCAGATCAATTCATCATGGAGAGACAAATTAAAGAAAAAGGGAATCTCTTTTAATGATTTATATGACGTTTGCACAAACGTAAAGACGGCGGTCTGGATTCTTAAAAACAATTTTAAAGATTATGGAAAAAATTGGCACTCAATTGGAGTTTATCATGCCGGAACTAGAAAAGGTCGTACATTTTCTAAAATTCGCCAAATGTACGCTTACGACATTTTTAATAATTGGTCTTATCTCAGGATGCGCCCAGATAAACAAAAGAAAATCTATGAAAAGCTATTATACAGCACAAACTAATCATGGAGACTTTATGGTTTCTTTTAAAGACTTAGTTCCTACGAAGAAAACAAATAAAAAATCAACCAAGTTGTTCGTTGGTAAAACAAATTTCTCGTTTGGATCAACCAAGGTGTCAGTTGAAGATATTTCCAATATTGAGTCTCTTAAAAATCAATTAAAAGAGGGCCAAATCATATTGAAAGGATTTACTGATAACATTGGCCCTCTACATATTAACGCATATATCGCAAGAAAAAGGGCCGAGTCAGTCAAAACCATTCTCGTAAGTTTAGGTGTTGATAGTGAAAGAATATCTATTCTTTCAAGTCCACTATCTGATTATCAAAACGACAACCTCAATAACAATCAAAGACAACAAAATAGACGTGTTGAAATTTACGTCAAAACAAATAGGAGGATCATATTATGATTTATTTTACACTTATCGCACTAATTCTTATCCCTGAAATCGCTTCGGCGTCCACTACAGGTACGGAGTTTAAAGAGTTTCATGACTTCATTTACAACGCTGCAACTGGTTACCTTGGGCGCGGTATTGCCTTAACTGGTGGCCTCATTGGTCTTGGATATGGCGCCATGGCCGGAAAATTCATCACTGGCCTCGTTGGAATTGGGTCGGCAATTGTAGCTGTTATGGGACCAAAAATTATCGACTCCTTTTTTAAAAGTGCACTTATCTAAGGAGTCAAAATGGATAATAATGAAAGTTTTTACATTCCAAGAAACTTAGATGCCCCTCCTCTCTTTTTTATATGGGAGGCCGACACTGCATTACTTTATTTAACAATTATTATTCTTTCTCTCGCGATGAATATGTTTGTTATGGGACTACTACTAGCAATTGTCGTTGGTCGGGGTTACTCAAAACTAAAAGAACAAGAAGGAAATGGTTTATTTATCAAAATGATTTATTGGTTCACACCGTCGAAAATTATTTCAAAAAATTACCTTCCTTCTCATATCAGGGAGTATATAGGTGGATAGAGCAAAATATGCATCTCAAATTAAAACAAAGTCCGAGGAATTAAGGCGCACCAAAACAATTGAGCTGTTTTTAGTGCTTTCTGTTCTGATTTTGGTCTTTTTACTAGCAACTAAGGACAGCAGTGAAAAGACTGTTCTCGTCCCAATGTCTCTTGATAAAGAAATATGGGTAAAAGGTGACAATGTTAGCAACTCATATGTTGAAACGATAACTTTGCCGTTATTTAATAATTTACTGAACTTCAATAAAGAAAATGCCCTCAACCGTTTTAATTTTGTCCTTAAGCATACTAATCCAGCTTATTACGAAGAACTTAAAACTAAGCTCTATACCGATAGTGAGAGAATAAGCAGAAACGATATTTCTAGCTCATTCCACCCTATTGAACTTGTCGTTAACAAGGTTGGCGACCGATACAAGTCAACAATCAAAGGTGAGTTAATCAGCATAATCGGATCAGACATCATAAAAAAAAGAGTCGAATCATTTGAAATGCTTCTGACTTACAAAAACAACTTTTTATCCATTGTTTCATATGGACCTAAAAAAGAAGGAGAAGGCAATGAATAAGGCAATTCCATTATCTCTTTTATTGGTTTCCTTCTGCGCATTTGGCACACAAAACTTTAAAGTAGAAGATGGTTCAACCATTAAAGTAGATATTTCACCTCAATATCTTACAAGAATAATGATTAAGAATGGACGTATCTCTAATGTTTGGGGAATGGATAATTCTGTCACGATCAAACCAGACAGGAAAAACGGTGAAATCTTCATCAAACCTAAAAGCTTAATCAGAAAACCCTTTAGTTTTTTTGTCAAAGATAGCTTAAATAATACATATACCTTACAGGCAAGCGTTTCAGATCATGCTGATCAAACAATTGAGCTTGTTCCAAAGTATAATACGTCAATTTCTGAAGATTCTAAGTTTAAATCTGTTCCGTTTGTAAAAAGAGTTAAAGACATTATCCGTCTCATGGCCACAAATTCAACATCTGACAATTGTTCCGTTGAAAACATCGATAAAGAGGTCGATTTGTGGGAGGAGGTCAGTTTCACTCATAAAAAACGTTATTTATCGGGAAAGCTTACTGGAAACATCTTCTTACTGAAAAATTCCACCGAAAAAGATCTGACTTTAAATGAAAACGAGTTTTTAAACCTAAAGAGCAATGTAAAGGCCGTGGCAATTGAAAATCACACTTTAAAAAAGGGTGAGCAAACCAATGTTTACATTGTGACATATTAAGAGAGGGTGATGATGGATACGTTAAAGAAAATTAAAAACAAGCAGTACCTAATCCTTGCCTCAATAGTCGGTGGCCTATTTGTCGTGGTCATCCTTGGACTTTGGATATCTGATCCCAACAGTGGAAAGCGTGAGATTTCTGATAGCGATATTGACCAAGAAGAATTGAAAAAAATCTACAATATCGACTCAAATACGGTTGTATCTGAAGAAGAGAAGTGGGTAGCTAAGTCTGAAAAAAAGTTCTTCGATCTCAAAAAATCAAATAACGAGCTTGAGGATAAAATAAAAAAACTTACAGAAAAGCTTCAAAAAGTAGAAGAAGAGGCCAAAAAAGAGAAACAGAGTGATCTTTCACCTGAGCTTCCTTCAATGTCCTCCCCTCTTCCTTCTTTTTCTAAAACAAAAAGTGATATTGGCGCTCAAGTTCATAATGATGTGGTGAATACTGTCTACAGTGCTCCCCAAAAAGTTAAAGCAGAGGAAGAAAAAATTATATCCATCAGCCTAGAGGATACTAAGGAAGGCGAAAAAAAGAAAAACATTGAATCCTATATTCCTTCTGGATCGTTTGCAAAGGTCGTTCTTTTATCAGGACTAGACGCGCCCACGGGAGGTCTTGCGACTAAAAATCCAATGCCTGTTGTTATGAAACTGTCTAATGATGGGCAACTTCCAAACAGATTTAAAAGCAATATTCGAGAATGCCAGCTAACTGGAGCTGGATATGGCGATATCTCTAGCGAAAGAGGTTTTATCAGACTTGAAAAACTAAGCTGCGTTACTCATGAAGGTAACGTTATTGAAGTCAAAGTTAAAGGATACGTGACGGGAGAAGACGGCAAACCTGGATTTAGAGGAAAGCTTGTTAGTAAGCAAGGCCAGATGATTGCAAAGGCCGCATTGGCCGGAACTTTTGCAGGACTCGGAAACGCAGTAAATCAGTCCTATCAGACAATTTCTTCCAGTGCTCTAGGATCTGTCCAAACATTAGACCCTAAAAAAACAATGCAGTCAGGACTAACCGGCGGAGCTTCTTCTGCTCTTAACAAAATTGCTGACTACTACATTGCTCGTGCAAACGAAACATACCCAATTATTGAAATTTCCGCAGGAAGAACAGGTGAAATGGTTCTATCTGATGGTGTCGAACTTGGCGAAAACGTAATTAACATTGGAGAAAAACTATGATCTGTAATATTTGCAAGTCACTTATACCAAAAGAAAATGATGGTTGCTGTCCAGATTGCCTAGCACCTATTGCTAATAAAAAACGTATCAAAACCATTTGCCTGATTTTTACGGCCATTTTCCTTCAATCCTGTGCCACAACCTATAAATGTGGTGAATTCCCTGAAGGAAAATGCCAAAAGGTTTCCGATGTCTATAGAAACTCTCTCAATGATCACTCTGATTCAGATGATAATTTTTCAAACCTAGATTCAAGCAAAAATATATCAATGAGTGAAGATCAATTAAAAGACGGCCATCCTATTTTATCCAGGCCTAGAGTTTTACGCGTTCTTTTTAATAAGTGGATGGATAAAGATGGAGACTTAAATCTTGGTGGTTACATGTTTTTAAAAATTGAGGATTCAAAATGGCAAATTCAGTAATTGAAACATTTAATCATTATAAGAGAAAAATTAATAAAATGGTCGTTGACTCGTTAGTGGACTCATCAACTCCATTTAGCAAGTTAAAAGGAATTCATGAGGCCCCATCTCTTCAAGATTTAAGTGCATTCTTAAACAAATACCCTATTTCATCCATCTTACCTTATGAATCTTACGATGAGTCCACTCAAATATACTTCAATAGAGATAGCATAGGATTTGTATTAGAGGCCATGCCTGCAACCTCACTGTCCTTGCAAGATCTAAAAATACTTAATGGCATTTTCTCTCAAAATCACAAATCTGGTACTTGTATCCAGATTTCGATGATTTCAGACACAAATTTTGGGCCTCAACTCGATGCCTGGAAAAAACTTAAGGGTGGTAGTACACAAAATACTGATTTTTTCGAATTTATGGCCAAAAACAGAGTCCATCACCTCAAAAAAGCAAAGTGGAACTCACTATTTAACGACCAGCCCTTCATTATAAAAGATTTGAAACTCGTTATTTCCTATACGTTGCCTCTAGATAGTGATGAGAGCTCCCTAAAGGAAGATGTCGAATTTCTAAAAAGAATGCGCTCATCTACTATAGGACTTCTTAAATCCGCAAAAATACCCGCGAGATCCATGGATGTTGAAGATTTTATAAATTTAATGTGGGGTCTTTTGAATCCAGTGGATGGAGATTATAAAAGAATCAAATATGATAAAAACAACTTAATTAATCAACAAATGGTTGATTCTGACTCTCATCTTCTTGTAGGCCCATCAAGCTGCAATCTTGCACATAGGGGAACTCCATTTTCAGTGATTCCTTATCATGTGAGACAGTTCCCCAAAGAATGGGGTGGTTATTTAAATAATGATCTTATAGGAAGCTTTTCCAATAATGTTTTAAGAATTAACTGTCCTTTTATTGCAACTTTAACCGTAAAAATCCCCGATCAAATGTCGGCAAAATCAAAGGTTACAAAAAACCAGATTAGATCAACTCAAATGTCTGATACCCCAATGGCCAAATTCGCGACCCAGTGGCTTGACCGTAAAAAAGACTGGGAATTTACGGCCAAAAGAATGGAAAACGGCGACAAATATCTTAAGGCCTTCTATCAGATTGTCCTTATTTCCCCGGAAGGAAAGGAAGAGCAATCCATCCAATCGCTGCAATCTCTATATGACTCATTAGGTTGGACACTATCCAGGGGGAGATTTACGTCTTTGCACTGCCTACTTGGCGCCCTACCAATGGGGCTTGAAAAAGAAGGCCA
This sequence comes from Halobacteriovoraceae bacterium, assembly GCA_020635115.1. Classification (NCBI taxonomy): domain Bacteria; kingdom Pseudomonadati; phylum Bdellovibrionota; class Bacteriovoracia; order Bacteriovoracales; family Halobacteriovoraceae; species Halobacteriovoraceae bacterium. The sequence continues at coordinate 17,028 of JACKAK010000013.1, forward strand.
TAAAGTTTTAGACCTAGTTGGTCATTATCGATCAAGACTCTCTTGGACTTGTGTCAACATTGCACCATGGATTGGTGAATGGAAAGGCACTCAAACTCCTCTATTGCAGCTTATCGGAAGAAGAGGCCAATTAATTGGGTTTAATCATTTTGATAATAAAAAGGGAAATTACAATATGGCCTGCGCAGCTACTTCTGGAGCAGGAAAATCATTCTTCACTCAAGAACTCATTTTTTCAATTCTTGGTATAGGAGGACGTGTATTTACCATTGATGCTGGCGGTAGCTATAAGGATCTTTGCCAATCAATAGGTGGAACATACATTGATTTTGGCGTTGGTAGGCCCAATTTAAACCCATTTTCTAAAATATTCTCAAGTAATGCCTATAAAAAGGTGGATGAACTATCTAAAAAAGATCCTCAGTACAGCAACGATGATTATATCAATGATTTTATGCCAATGCTTGTTAAGCTCCTGTCACAAATGGCATCTCCTATTGTGCCCCTTGATGAGCTTAAATTAACAGTTCTTGAAAAGGCAATCTTTGCAGCAGTTAAAACGCATCAAGATAAAACCACAATTACAAAAATACAGGAGCAATGCCTTAAGCAAACTGATGAGCATAATAAACCCCTTAAGGATGCTATTGATCTCGCAAATATGCTTCATTCCTACACAAAAGAAGGAATGTATGGACGCTACTTTGAAGGAGAAAACAACATCGACCTCGACAATAATTTCGTTGTACTCGAACTTGATGCCTTAAATAGCAAAGGGGCCCTACAGTCTGTTGTTCTCTTAATTCTCATGATTCAAATCAACCAGGTTATGTATTTATCTGGTAACAAATCTCAAAAGAAACAGGTCATTATCGACGAGGCGTGGCGACTACTTGGAAGTGGGAATGCTGGTGACTTTATTGAGGAGGGATACAGGGTCGCTCGTAAACATGGTGGCAGTTATCTAACGATTACCCAAAACATTAATGATTATTACAAATCTCAGACCGCAGAAGCTGCTCTTAGTAATAGTGATTTTAACGTAAATTTAAGGCAGAAACCTGATCAACTTAAAAAGGCCGAAAGCGAAGGCCGTATCAGCAACGATTCTGGAGAAGTGGACATTTTAAGCTCACTAGAAACAATCCACGGACTTTATTCAGAACTTGCTATTACTTCACCAGACGGAATTGCTGTCGCCAGGTTTTGCGTTGATCCCGTTGCGGAAAAGATTTACTCAACTTCTCCAGAAGAATCACAGTTTTTAAAAGATCAGCAAGATAACGGCAAATCTCTACTTGAAGCTGTTTACCTGCTTCTTGAGAAACAAAATAAATTACAAGGAGTTATTCAATGAATAAATTGTTCATAACCATTGTAGCGTCCGTTGCTGTTTACACAGCAGCGTTACTCACAATAGTTTTTAAAAATACAAATACATCTACTTTTGGTGTGATTCAAGTAGATAAAGTAATAACTGGGCATATTAATAAATATGCCAAACTACAACTTAGCGATAAAGAAAGATTAAATAATACCAAACTATTTTCAAAGATCCTTTCGCGAACATTAAATAATATTCAGGAAAATGAGAATGTTGTTTTACTAACCAAACCTGCGGTTGTTTCTAATCTGAAAGATTATACATTTGAAGTTATTTCTAAGGTTAATAAGGAGTTCGAATATGAAATCTCCAAGTAATGTTAGTAAAACAACGTTATGTACTGACTTTGGTCGCTCGCTTTATTCAATTTTCTTAACGCCCTGGTCGCAAATTCACGCCAATTTTCTACGAAAATTGTCATGCCTTTGCGCTGGCCCAGGACTAAAAATTGAAACACTCACTCTATTTGAAATATTTTCCACCTCCCCCGTTTCGGGTGAGGGGAGGTGGAAAAATTTCTTGCATTTTTTTGCAAGCATTTTAACGAAAGTAAGAATTAACCGAGGCAATTTGTCTCACTAGCAACATAAGGAGTTATACATGGATTTAAATCAATCAATTATTAAAGGCAGACTGGGAAGCAACCCAGAAATCATCGTTAAAGAAAATTCTCAGGTGGCATTTTTCTCTGTGGCAACGTCTGAACGCTACAAGGACAAAGACGGTAATTATCAAGAAATTGTCGACTGGGTGGATACGAAGGCCTTTGGTAACCAGGTAAATCACATTAAGAACCTTAAAAAAGGTGATTCTGTGTTGATTGTTGGAAAAATCAAGGCCGAATCTTGGGAGAAAAACGGTGTTAAAGAGTATGGACAATATCTAATCGCAAAAAGAATTGATTCTGGTTCAAAAACTAAAGAAGTAGAGGCCTAGAGTGATGGGGCTATTTAAGAAATACAAAATATTACCATATTTTTTAGTTTCTTTTGGCGTAGTTGGATTTTTCAATTACGCCATTAATCCTTACTACCAATTAGGTTTTAATACCTCTGACAGCCTTGGTGGGTACGTTTACCTCATAAAAAAAGTTGGGCTTCCTATGACTGGCGATGTGGTTGCTTTCTATCCCCCAAAACCTAATCAAACAGAAACAAAATATCCATTTTTAAAGATAGTCAAAGGGGTTCCAGGAGATCGGATTAAATCAACAGCTAGAGAGATTTATATAAATAACCAATTTGTGGCCAAAGCAAAAGAAAAAGCAAAAAACGGAAATCCTCTTCAGGTATCAGTTTTTAATAATGGTTTTATACCACCTAAGCATTATTTCATTTGGTCGCCACATAAGGACAGTTATGACAGCAGATATAAAGACATTGGGCTTATCGAAAAGAGCAAAATTATTGGCATTGCTACTAAGCTCTTTTAGCTCGTATGCAAATAGCGTCGGAGACTTAGGAAAAACGTACCCAATAAAAGAGAAAGATATGATTGAAGACATGAAGGAAAAGTATTCTATGAAAAAAGAAGTTCTGAAAAAGGACATCCGAAATTCTTATATAAAATATTTAAATAACCCAAAAGGTATTAAGCTTCCTAATGCTCTCAAAGATTCTCATCATATCGTTGATCTTACGTACACACTTGATCGGGTCATTAAAGATGCCTACGGGAACATCATTCACAAAAAGGGTAAAAAAGTTAACCCTTTTGACCATTATACCCTGAATAAAAAACTGTGTTTCATAAATGGAAATCATATAAAGCAGGTGAAATGGGCCATAAGTAAATGCTCTGTTACAGATAAAATTGTTCTCATACAAGGAAAGGCCCTTGATCTTATGAAATCCCATAAAAGACGATTTTATTTTGATCAAAGAGGTGTTCTTGTAAATAAATTTAAAATTAATGCTTTGCCTGCACTTGTTGCACAAAAAGGAAGGAATTTAAATGTTAAAGAAATCTACCTTCCTTAGTCTATTCTTATCCATTTTTTGGATAAATGAGGCCTATTCACTTGCTTGTGGTGGCAAGTTTCCAAATATTATCACTGATGTATGCTGGAGCTGCATGTTCCCTATTCAGATTAGCCTGCAACTATGAATATTTCAGCAGAAACAAAAAACTATGATCTTCCACCGCTACTTATTTGCAAGTGTCCTGCTCCTCCTCCGGTTTTTGTGAGAATTGGCGTTGGCGTAAGCTTTTGGGAGCCTGCTCGCATGGCCGAAGTCGTAAGAACTCCTTTTTGCTCCCCTACTCTTGGCGGAAGCGTATTAGGTAATTTTGCTGGAGTTGGAGGCACTCATAATGAAAGCGATGGCAAAAAAGGAAAGGCCTTCTATCATGTGCACTGGATACAGTTTCCAATACTCAATTGGCTTGGTATGGGGTTTTCTAGTCTTTGTTTTGTTTTTGAATCTCTTGATATTGCCTATATGTCAGAGCTTGACCCTTTATGGGATGATGATGAACTTTCTTTCATTTTAAATGCTGAGGCCATTCTTTTTACAAGTCCAATCGCCCAGGCGGCCTGTGCAGCGGACTCTATCGCGGCGAGCACCGTCGGTTTCGGATTAGATCCACTTTTTTGGTGCGCGGGATCTCAGGGTTCTGTTTACCCACTTAGTGGTAATCACGCAAACCATATTGGTGGTGTTGATAGCTCATTAGCAATGACTCATAAAATGATTTTTAAACTTCATAGACAATTGTTGGCCCAAGACACCTCAACTGAGATCGCAATGTGCGGAGGGATGCCGCAACCGATATTGCGAAAAAATCAATACAAGCAGCAAATGATGTACCCAATACCTCAAAACATTAAAGGTTATGGCCTCGGTGCCACATCAATGATCTGGGGAGCAGGAAGAGAGTTTCCTTATAAAGGTGAAGATTTTAGCTATCTAGTATGGAGAAAAAGAAAATGTTGCGCACTTTAACACTATTTTTGCCATTATTTATGTATGTTGATGGATTTTGCTCTCAGGATATTAAGTCCATCGACTCGAAAATAAACACTGAAATTAAAAATCAAGTTGACGCTGTTAAAAAAAGTCTAACCAATGCAAATGCTCTTGAAAAGGATTCTACATTTCTAAAAAACTTAGAAATCGAAAAAGAGGCAATTAAAAACATAAAATATGGAAGCTATAAATTTCCAAATATAAAAGAAGTAAAAATCCCAAAAATAGATTTTGATAAAATCACAAGTCGCAACAACAGTGTTAAAAGAACAGACCATAATCCGACGCTATTTGCTTTTATTTCACTAGGAATGCCCGAAAACACCATTATCAACATCCTAAAAGAGGCCAAGGAGCTAAAAGCAAAGGTTTACCTGAGAGGTGTCAAAAAGGATTTAAAAACCACTATTAAGATTATTTCTGATCTTTCTCAAAAAAGTGGTGGTTCAGTTCTTATAGATCCGACGATGTTCAAGAAGTTTAATATTGACCGTGTTCCTGCCTACGTTATTGCTGAAAAAGAACCCGAAGCATCTAAATATCAATCATCCCTCCTCCCTTCTTTTGTAAAGGCCTATGGAGATGTCACAATTGAATATTTTATTGATTACATAAAAAGAAATGGGACGAAGTCTCAAGTTGCAATGGCCAATTTGGCCAGAGGTTTAAAGAAATGAAATCCCTTTATGCCTCTTTTATTGCGCTAATCTCTCTATCTCTATGCTACGGCAATACATCGTCGGTAGATATGAACTTTGCAACCAAGCTAAACAACCAATTTGGTAAGCAAAAACTAAGCACTGACCAAGTACCCCATTATCAAGGTGAAGATATTGAAGAGAAAAAGTACTTTAATCAAAACACAGATCTAAAGTTTGAAGGTAACAAAAAGGTCCTTTCAGATGAAAATGGCAAATTCATAGTTGAATCAAGTGATCAAAGGCCACATTTTGACATTGATCAAAACGACCCCATGCTTAAAAACATGGGAAGGCTAACCAAGAACTCACATGATCTATCCGACAACCTCAAGGGTTGTAAAAATGTGAAAGAACAACAGCAAAAATCATCGGAAAAGCAGTTTTGTTTTGAATATGGTGAAAGAAGTGATGTTTTTTTCAACTGTAAAAATAGCTTAAGTGTAACTTGTAAAAACCCCGATGCTGGGATGACTTCATCTCTCACGCTAGGTGATTTTAACCATACAGGGGCCTATCCCACCTCAATAAATTCATCTGGAAATACCGTAAACTTTGGAACAATCGGAAATAGTCGCGGGGGAAGATGTCAACATCATCACAATCAAATTACTTTTCACATCGATGATATTAACCAAGTTAAGGATTTTATCATAACTTCAATCCAATATGATGATTGGGCCTCTATTTCAGTCAACGGACACAACGTTTTTGACGACTCATATCGGTCTAATGGACGTTTTTATACTCCTTGTGAAAGATCGGTAAACTTTCAAAGAGGGCCGGTTAATATCAAAAACTATCTCGTTAATGGAACCAATACAATCAACACTGTAAATACTGTCTATGGTGGTGGTCATTTATGGTTTTCCTTGAAATCTACATTTCTTAAAAAGTGTGATGTTAACGAAACTTGGTCTAGAACTTGCGACCAGGGAGAAAGTAATATTTTTGGGAAAATAGTTAAAAATACCTGTACAGATGGCCCTTCATCAAAACTTATCAAAGGCACTTCTGTCTTTAAAGAATGTTGGAATTATCAAGAACTCTACTCTAAGAGAGGGCCTAAAAAATATACCCTCGATAATACCTGCAAGAAACTTGTCAATAATGGTTGCGGTCAAGTTTCTAAAGAATGCCTCATTCAAGAAAAAGACTACTGTAAAAAATGGAAGGTAGGATATTCATGCTCTCAAGACGATGTAACTGTATCTGTATGTGCTGAAGATCTCCCCTGTCCTAATGGAGACTGTACCAAAGATCATCCAAATAGAACCCCTAGAGACGCTTCTAATGATTTTAAAAAGTCCATGTCCTATTTTTCATTAATGAAAGAAATAACTGACGAGATGGACTCTGAAAATCCCGTTTTATTCTCTGGGAAACCTCTTAAATGTAAAAAGCAAAAACTAGGGATCAAAGATTGCTGTAGATTAAAGTCATGGGGAGACGATATTGGGATAACTAAGTGCAATGCTTCTGAAGTTGAATTAGGAATGGCCAGAAAGGCCAAGAAAACAATCTACGTTGGAAACTATAAGGAAAAAGGAACGCTCTATAGTGCTAAGTATTTTGTCTTTTGTAGTTATCCATCAAAGCTTGCCAGAATATTCATTGAAAGCGGCAAAAAGCAGCTGGGACAGGGACTAGGCGAAGCAAAAAATCCGGACTGTTCAGGAATCAATATTAAAGACATTGAAAAAATTGATTTTGACAAAATTGATCTTAGTGAATTTCACGAAGATATGGAAAAGGTCGCTCAAAATTACAAAGAGCCAAATCTAAAAAAACATGTTGAATCGATTAAGAAAAAAATTGAAAACCAAACAAGGAAAAATAATGAAAACGAGTAAAAGGCGACCTCATGTCACCATAAATAGATGCCTTCCTAGCGCTATTAATATTTTAACTTACATATTTGTGTAAATACAAAAAAAGGAGATTTTATGAGCTTATTTGAAGATTTAAAACCGACTAAAGAGGTTAGAACCTATGAAATAACCACTTTTTCAGAAGATATGGACATTTTTATGGCCGTTCCTGAGTACCTAGAAAAGAAGAACAAGGGACAGGGTAAATTCACGCAAGAAGTCGTTTTTGAGCATCTTATCCAACAATTGAAAGAGGATAAGGACCTCATGAGCTTTGCTAAAAAGAGGAGAAAGAAAAGTTCAGCAAAAGAGGTTACAAAGTGAAATTAAGTTTTTCGATAATTCTATTAATGTTTTCCAATTATTCATTGGGAAATAGCGCGTTTTTTAAAGAACATGAACGCGGGTGGTTTTGGTATGAAGACCCAAAAGATAAAATTGTCGAAAAAAAGAAGGAATCAACAAAAACGATAACGATTCAAAAAAATGAGCTATCTCCCAGGGAACTCTTAAAAAAACAAGGTGAAAACTGGGAGAACTCACTTGCACAAGCAGTACTATCCCCTTCCAAGCAAAACGTACTCAATTACATAGGACAAACTGCAAAAATAAACGATCAGGCGCAAAGATTTTCAGAGGCCTTTAAAGAAGCTATATGGATTAATCCTCAATATGATTATTCTTTAGAGGGTCCATACAATACGCAAGCAATTTTGGCCCAAAACGAGCAACAAAACACTCTTAATGAAAAAGATATTAAAAATATTGCCGGTCACAACGGCCTTATTTTTCTTTTTGACCCTAATTGCCCTGTCTGTCATAGATTTGCACCACTTTTAAAACAATTTGAAGAACATTATCGCTTTGAAGTAATTGCTGTTTCATCAAATGGGAAAGGGATTTCTGATTACCCTACTCCACAAGAAAATATGGATTTTGGTAAGCGAGTTAATAACAAGATTTATCCTTCTTTATTTCTTGTAAACCCGGATTCGGGAAAGATTACACCTATTTCATATGGGTATGCTGACTGGTCTTCATTAATAAAAAAGACTCTAGCGGCCCACAGGAGAATTAATGAGTAAGACTATATTTTTATCCTTCATTCTTTTAGTAAGTACTTCTCATGCTGGAGTTGGGTCAAAGCTTAAAGATTGGTTTAACGAGCAAAATTACACAAATTCAACTTCTCCGGGTGTATATGAAGGACAAAGCGCTCGCTATCTCACAGCAGGAGGTTATACCAGTCGTTCGTCTGTAACCCGTGTATTTAATTTTGTTGATGTTCAAACTCCTAAATTCTCTGCTGGTTGTGGAGGAATCGATATTTATATGGGTGGTATTTCAGGGATAAATGCAGATGAATTTATTAAAAGCTTAAGAAGCATTGGGCAAAACGCTACTTCGTTGGCCTTTATGCTCGCTATACAGGTCGTATCACCACAGCTCTCTGGAGTAATGGAAGATATCAAAACATGGGCCGATAAAATTAACTCATTTAACATGGATTCTTGTGAAGCGGCCACAAAGCTCGTTGGTGGTGCCATGGACTACATGGGAGCAAAAGAAAGTAACTGTACCGTTAAGAGAATGCAAGAGTTTCAAGAAGATTGGAACACGGCCAATCATGCTTGTACCACAGGGGGAAAACTTCGAGATACTGAAAATCACGGAGACCCTAACAAAGTTGACTTTGTTAAAGGCAATATCGCTTGGCACGTACTCATGAAAGACCCTTACTTTAGAAATGATCTCGATTTTGCCGAATTAATTATGAACATAACAGGAACAGTAATTATTAATGACCAGGGAGGCTCCTCTGATGGGCCAAGTAATATTAGAGTTATTAACCCGGCCATGAGTAAAGATCATAGCACATCAAGATTTGAGAACATTTATGCATCTATGCTTAAAGGTGATAAGTTAAAAGAGCCTCTTTTTTTATTTAAGTGCATTAATAAAGACGCAAACGAAAAGAGCTGTACTAGAATTTCAAACTTTCTACAAAAAGTTCAAAGTTCTTGGAAAGGACTCAGTACAAGAATTTCAATCATTATCAATGGCATTATTGAAAAGATATACACGGATACATTGCTTACACCTGAAGAAAAAGGGTTAATTTCTTCAACAACAATTCCAGTGTATAGATATTTAACCGTTACATCGGCCTTTTTCCCAAGGCATAGCAATAATTCAAGAATAACAAATGATATTTCAAGAATTATTGCCGAAGATATTCTTCTTAAGTCTTTAAATGACATCATTTCTCAAGTTAAACAACAGATTTCCGCTGCCAATAATGGGCCATCACTTTCACGCAAATTTGCAGACTATCAAAAAAATGTAGAAGGTGTTCTCGATGGACTAGAACAATTAAAAAGAGCAAATTCAAAAAGTGCAGATATGTTCTTTGAAATGCAAAAAAGAATTCAACTTTATGAAAAAGCATTAATGGGCCGACTAGGAAGTGGACTGGTAACAAATGCTTTGTGGGGTAATTAATGACAACTTGGACAATACACACATATGGGACAGGTGATTATTTAAGATTTGTCTTTAACGGTGTCGCAGCGATAATGGGTGAAGATAATTATTTTGTTCTTTTAAAAACCTCTGCAATCGTTGGACTATTATCAATTCTTATTACATCGGCCTTCAAACAAGGAAGATCAAACTACACAAGTGTTCTAATGGTAATGGCCTTTTATATGGCCGTCGTCATCCCTAAAGTTAATATTGAAATTAAAGACGAAATTGTTCCTGGGAACTCAGCAATTGTTAGCAATATTCCCGTCGGACTTGGTGTCCCGGCCGCAGCTTTTAGCAAACTAGGATTTTGGCTTACTAAAGGATTTGAAACAGTCTTCTCCCTCCCCCATCAAATTAAATATTCTGGCAATGGTTTACTATTTGCTCAAAAACTTGTGGAGGAATCCACTCGGTTTGTTATAACTGATCCTAGATTATCATCAAATTTTTCTGAATTTTGGAAAGGATGTGTCTATTATGATCTTTTCTTAGGATTATATACCTGGACAGAGATTTTAAAGTCTGATGATCTTTCTAGTTTTATTTCTCAAAAAACATCTCAAACAAGAGGATTTACTTACGAAAACCATGATGGATCTAGATCAATTGTGACTTGTAGGGTTGCTTACAATGATCTTCTAATGAAAGACCTTGAAAATGAAATAAAAATGGCCCAGCGAATTCATGGGATGCGAATTGTTCCCAATAAAAAAACGGTCAATGATACAATTGCAGAGTTTTCAACATCTATGCCTATTGCCTATCAATATTTGACAGGTATTTCTAAATCCAATTCTCAAATCATGTCTCAAAATATACTTGCTAACAGCTTTAGACGTGGTTTCATGAACTTTGCAAGTAACGTAGACGCTTCTGCCGCAGCGGAAGACTTTGCCTTGGCAAAGGCCGAGGCCAGTAGAAAAACAACGTTCAATACACTTGGGAAAATAGCTAAAAAGCACCTTCCAGAGCTTCAGGGAATATTTGAGGCCTTCATTTACTCTATTTTCACCATTGTTGTTATGCTCGCAATGCTACCAGTTACAACAAAAGTTTTCTCCTATTATACATTCGCACTCATGTGGATTAATTTATGGCCTCCTCTTTATGCAATCATAAATTTTTGTATTAACTATTTTAGCCAAAAAGCATCAACTGCCGTTGTTGCTCAGTCCGGCCAGGCATTTTCAACGGGAATAAGCCTTATGACTTCTACCGGCCTAGGAAATGTTCTGTCCGACTATGCTGCTGTTGCTGGTTACTTCTCTCTAAGTATTCCAATGATATCCTTTATGATTCTTAATAAGTCTGGAGGAATGATGGCGTCAATGGCCAGTAGACTAATGGAAGGATACGACGGCCCCGTATCTAAGGCTGCTGAGGATTCTACATCAGGAAATATTCAACTAGGCCAAATGTCCTATGACAACCAAACTGCTTTTCAAGCTAATGAAGCCCCTTCCTATAACTCTGGGTATACTAAAAACACAGATCATGATGGTTTCAGTACAACCTCTACATCAAACGGTGAATATATCAATGCTCCTATGTCCTCTACTCCAGCAAACGTTTCTTGGAGCGAGATGACATCTAATACTCTATCCAAACAACAAAGTGAGGCTGAACAACTTGCAGCAACTTCTTCTAGTGATACTTTGAACTCTTTAGGTATTGCCCAAAATGAAATCAACTCAAAAATAAACTCATTAAATGAAAATAGATCAAATAGTAATTCATGGAGTGAAAATGATTCTAAATCACTATCTGAAATTACAAATGAATCCGAAAGAATTGTAAATGATGTATCAAAACGAATTGGACACACCTACAGTGATGTAGATAATTTAATGGGTGAAATTAGCGGAATGGCAAGTGTATCAGGAGGTTTAAAAGTACCTTTAACAAATACTGGTGCCGAACTTAGGGCCCAATTAAGCGCACGTTACAATAAAAGCTACAACTGGATATCTGATGAAAATCTAAACAAGGTTCACAACGCAATGACCAGCTCTGAATATATTTCTGCGATGAGAGACGAGGCCAATACTATCAATAACCTAATGGCAAAGTATGATAAGTCATTTTTAGAAAGCGAATCAAAGAATTTAAATAACACTGTTAACAATCTGGAAAGTGCATCTATGAGAAAAAGTGAAGCATTCTCTAAACTAAGTAATATTAGCAATATCACATCCAATATTAAATCATTTCAATCTGCAATAAGCATAAAAGGCGATGACGGTTTTATGAGTTGGTTATCAGACAAGGGCTTTTCCAACAATGATATAAAAACTCTTTATTCCAATGTAAACAAAGGAAACATTGGAGCAAAAAATGAGCATTCAATGATCAAGCAAGAATATATAAAATCATATACTGATAATTTTAATTCAAATGATTTTAAAATTTTAAAAATGATATTGAAAAGAACTATGAATCAAATAGAAACAACTTAAGCTCAAAAAGCAATTCACAAAGATATAATCGACAATACCGGATATAATGAATTAGTTGATCGAAAAAAATCTAAGCATGGATCTTTTTCCAAATTTTTAGAAACTAAAAACGCAATTACTAATGAACGCAATATTTTAAACAAAGAAATATCAGATAAATTTTAACAAGGATCGTTTATGAACTATTACACTATGATCGTTTATTCTTTTTACGTACATTTTTTTTATCACACCAAGCTATTCCTATTGGTTTGATATTTAAAATCTTGAAACCGCCACAAAGACTCTAGCTTTGAAATCATTGATAATGAGATAAAACTTTTTATGTGACATGCATGCATTAAACAAAAAAATTATTTTAAGAAAATTCAATACTCGAGAAATGTTATCATTAAGCGGACTTGCCCCCTCATGGTTCAACATGGAATGAAATGGATAATCCTCAAAAAAGGAGATGAGCTGCATGTAAATGAAAATGAACGAGCAAATTATTGTCAGCAAAGACCTACCCTTTAGAAATGTTCAAAAAAATAACAAGTACATGATTTGTAATGAATTAAAAAGATAACAATCTCCTCCATAGTTATGTCTTTCAAAAAGAAGCGACATCGATAAAAAAAAAAAAATGGTATGACATGAATTTTAATGAAGAAAAATTGCCCTCTGCTCTAATGTATTCAAAAAATCAAGACCAATCACCTGGGAAGAAGAAAAGGAAATTTGAGAGCGTAAAAAAAGAGCAAGAATTGATAAAATGCTTAAAAGTTTCGATGAAAGTGAAATCAGATTTCAAAAAAAGGTTGCTCAATTTAATGAAGAGTTTAAGGCGACGGTAGAGAGGATTTCGTCCAAATCTAAAAACTTCAACATTGAATTTAAAGAGAGCAAAGAAAAGTTTAAAGAAAAAAATATTGCAATTCTAGAAGATATTGAAAAAAGCTATAAGAAAAAGCATAAAATGAAAGAAATTGCAGATTCATTTGCTTACGTTTTTTCTTATGGTGTATTTGGTACAAAAAATAAATGTACCATCCCTTCTATATGCGACGAGAGTCTCTCTCGAACTGAACGATTTATGAACTTTTTCAAAGAAATGAACGCTGAAGATGAAAAAATTCAAAAGCAAAGAGATAAAGAGTTCACAGAAGATATAAAAAATCGAATTGAGAGAATTAAACAACTTTAGTATTGGGGCCATATCATGACAAAATTCTACACATCAGTCCTTCTTGTGATTTTTAGTTATAATCTATACTCGAGCGTAAAGACGATTGAAGTCGACAAGCTTAAATGTTTCAAACTAAGAAATGTCGAAAATGTCGAAATCAGACAATCAAAAAACTGGTATGGCTTTTCTTATCAAATTACCAAAAAAGATTGTAAAACAGATGGGTCAAATAAGCTCATATTCCAAATTAATTCTGGAAAAAATATTCAAGTCACAAATCTACCAAAATCAAAAGGTGGACAAACTCACGTAAGAATTACCTACAAAAGCAATTCAATTGTAAATGATCACATTATAACAGTGAGAGAAATCTAATATGATGACCATGAAGACTATATCTGGAGCGAAGGCCGGAGTTGACTATTATAAAAGTGCCTCTGGGGAGTACTACGACAAAGACTCCCAAATATCTGTCTGGCAGGGAAAAATCGCAAAAGATTTCGGGCTTGACGGTGAAATAATTAATTTTGATACCTTTGAAAACTTCTCAAAGGGCCTCTCACCTATCGGCGAGGCCCTTGTGAGAAGTGCTGGGTCTGAAAATCATCGAGTTGGATTTGACTTAACCTTTTCGGCCCCTAAAAGCGTGTCTGTCCTCTCTCTTCACGACCCTAAAATCCGTGAGCAAATGGCCCTATCTGTCGAGAAAACTCTTAATTGGGTGGAGAAAACATATCCACAAAGTAGGTACAAGCTTGATGGCAACACATGGTTTAAAAATACCTCTTCACTAATTGCTGCAAAATTTGAACACATGTCCAACAGAAATGGTGAACCTGACCTGCATATACATTCTGTCATCATGAACCTGACCAAAGACTCTGAGGGGCAATACAGGACTTTTAGAAACGAAAAAATCTATATTGATCAAAAAACTATTGGGCAAGTATTTAGAAATTACCTGGCCAAAGATCTCCAAAAAATTGGCTACAGCGTCGAAGTAACCAGCAGGAAGGAGGGATTTTTTGAAATTAAGGGAGTTTCAAGAGAAATTATCGACGACCTTTCGAGTCGTAGTAAAGAAACAGAAATCGCAAAAGAAGAGCTGATAAAAAAGTATCCAAACGCATCAAAGGCCAAGATTGATGAAATGGCCGGACTAAATTCACGATTAAATAAAGTTAATTTTTCAATCGATCAGATTAAAGAATTCTCCGAGAAGGTTCTCAGTAAGCACAAAACCAATCTGGAAATGCTTTGCGAAAATGCCAGAAATTTTAAAGAAAAACCTGAATATAAACAATCAGCAAAAGAAGTCATAAAAACAGCTATAAAGGCCGTTGAAATCAACCAAAGTGCTTGGCGAGAAGAAGATGTGATAAAGGCGGCCTCTAAATTGTCACTAACTGAATATGATCTGGATGATCTTAAAGAAGGCCTTAAAGACGCCAGAAAATCAAAGAATATGAACTTAGTTGGTGAGAAATTCACCGCTAAAGGAAATTTTAAATATTATTCCTCCCCTGAAATGATCAAAGCGGAAAAAGAAATCAAAGAGATTATTCATTCAGGTAAAAATAGATCCGAAATTTTTATGAGCAATATAAACATAGAAAATGAACTCCATAAAATTGAAAAAGATGGAATTTATTTTGAAAAGGGTCAAAAAGAGTCCTTCAAATTCATTCTAAAAGAGAAAGATCAGTTTATTGGTGTCCAGGGTGACGCAGGAACTGGAAAGACTTTTATGGTGAATTACGTGCGCTCAGTAATGGAGCAGAAAGGGGTTAATGTTATCGGCCTGGCCCCAACAGGAAAGGCCGCGGATGGCCTAAAAACTGACGCCAATATAAAGGACTCGCGAACAATTGACTCTTTTCTACTTAAAAATAAAGAAGATTTAAGAAATGGAAATCTGCCCAAAAAGGAGCTTTGGGTTGTGGATGAAGCCGGAATGATTAGCTCAAAAAAAATGAATAACCTTTTAAAAATTGCTCAAAAAAGAGATGCAAAAGTTGTTCTAATTGGCGACATAAAGCAATTTGAAAGTATCGAACAGGGAAAAATATTTTCTGACCTACAGAAATCTGGTGTTTTTAAATTCTCTGAAATGAAAGATGTAATCCGACAAAAAACAGAAATTACAAGATGTGTCGTTAGCAATTTTAATAACTATTTTGATCATGGAAAAAAACCGGTTTTTCTTCAAAATGCATTCAATGCCCTCAAAAATGAAAATCTGATTGCCCAAAGTAGCAATTGGGAAAATCACATCGAAGAAATAAAAAACGAATATATTACGACGATTAAAGAAAACAAAAGTGCCGCAATATTAGTGGCCACAAACAAAGAAAGAATTGAGTTAAATGAATCAATTCGATCAGATTTGAAAGATTTTGGAAAAATAGAAAAAAAAGATGTGAGTTTTTCAATCCACTCCTCTCTAGGACTTTCCGGCGTGGCCTCTCAACATGCTGACGAGTACAAGGTCGGACAAGTAGTTTTTACTGAACAAAATGTCGGTGGAATTAGAAAAGGAATTCAAGGGAAAATTGTTTCCGTTAGCCCATTAAACAACTCTATCAACATTAAATACTTTGAACCAAATGAGAAGAAATTTCTAAATTCATCTATTGATCTTGGCCAAAAAGACACACTAAAAGCTTTAAAAGTTTTTAACGTTGAGGACAGAAATTTTTCAGTTGGCGATAAAATCATTCTCTTAAAGAATGATTCAAAGATTGGAATTCAAAATGGCCAAACGGGTCAAATTACAAATCTCAAAGATAATGGAGACTGCCAAGTAAACATAAATAACAAAATTGTCTCATTCAATTTGGCACTAAATGGAAACACTCCCTACAATTATATTGATCATGCATACGCCCTCACCGACTACAAATCTCAGGGTGATACTTTCGATAAACTCATTTGGAGTGTTAGCTCCGACAGAACCAATTTTAATGCTGGATATGTCGCTACAACAAGAACCAAAGAATCTATAAAAATATTTACGGATGACGCTGAAAAGCTAGAAAAAAGCGTTGCGAACTTGAGCAATAAAGTTTCCACACTTGAATTTGAGAATAAAAAAAATAATCGAGTTTTTGACGCTTTCTATGCTCATTTTGAGCCAAATAAGAACGCTGAACAGTTAGATATGAGTTCATCAAAAAATGATGAACTCAGGCCTTTGCGAGACCACTCAGGGCCTGAAATGGATATGCTTTAGCGAGGAGGATAGTTCGATGGCATTCGCCGTGCTCTGTTTTAAAAATGTCCACACCCCACCCCCTCGTGGTGGGGCTGCTTTTCTAGAAAATCGTATGGCATATTGCCGTACAAATATCTTGAAAGCTAATAATAGTAGTCCTTTGAGAGATTATAGAACGTATATACGCAAAAACGCCCACCGTATAGAAAAACGCTATACAAAACCCATATAAACCCAATGATTTCAAAGAGTCCGACAGCACAGGAGATTTACATGAAAAAGACGCAGATAAACATTAAGTTAACAGACGAAGAAAAAGAAATTTTAGAAGAAAACGCTAAAAAAAATAATCAATCTCTAACACAATTTATAATCGATTCGGGTTTAAAGAATGGAAAAGAGGTAGAACTTTTAGAGCATATTTCAAAAAATTTTGAAACACAAAATGAAATTTTAAATTTAATTTCTGAACTAAAAACTCAACAGGAAGAGCAAAGAAAACTTTCATTAGAGATTCAAAATGATCAAAAAAAGCTGCTAGAAATGAGCGACTTTTTTCCTAAATATGTTTTTTCTAACAATTTTATTCTAAGCAAAATGTTTCGATTTTTGATTGAAAAATATGATCCAAATTCCGAGGGATACAGAAAATACATTCCCAAAGACGAGCACAAAAAGTATGTGGATGAAACATACAGCCTAATGCACAAAGAAGATCAAGGACTACAGTAATGAGCAACTCAAACGCAAAGGCCTTCAAGGCATTTGAAACATTTTGGACTGATTTAAGAATGAAGATCAAAATGATAAGTTATCTTGCAGTTGTAATTGGTGTACTGCAAATTATGGCTAACCTGATTCATTTTATTGGAATGGACGATCATATTGAAAATGCTAAGTCCATCTATCTAAAATGCCATATCGCAAAAATTATCGATACTATCCCCTACTTAAACGAAGAAAAGCACTTTGAAATTGGAGATTACTCCTTAACAGCAGGACAATTTTCTCATGCCTATAGAAAACTTTACGGCCACTACAATCTGGAGGTTTTGAAATTTTTCGTGAAGTCTTTTCTAATTTGGCTCATATTGCCATTTATCCTTTTTGTATTCAAAAGAAAATCTGCTAAGCAGATGGCCGACGTTCATCTTGGAGGAACCGAAGTCATCAGTGAGAAAAAGTTTTCCAAAAAAATTAAGAAATCAAAGCAAAATATTTCTCTAAACAAGCTAATAAGCATTCCATTTGAATGCGAAAACCGACACTTTTTTGTCATTGGAAAGCAAGGAGCTGGTAAGTCTCAGGTTTTCTCAAGAGCGATTGATAAAATAATTGAGCGAAAAGAAAAATCTATCATTTATGACTTTAAGGGTGATTATATTGCAAAGTTTTATAATCCAGAAACAGATTTGATATTTAATCCACTTGATGAAAGATCATTAGGCTGGTGTCTGTTTAATGAAATTAAAACCAAAGTTGATATTGAAAATATATCATACTCTTATATACCTCCAAGCAACGCTAAAGATCCATTTTGGGATGATGGTGCTAGAGATATTTTCTATTCTGTTCTTTATTATTGTTGGAAAAACGACAGAAAAACAAACAAAGATGTATTTGAAATATCAAAACTTCCACCTTTAAAGATGGTGAAGTTATTTTCATCAACTGAAGGTTGTGAGCGTGGAATCCCTCCCCTGCTTGAACCAAAGGTAGCTGCATCAATTAGGTCAGTTTTCTTCCAAAAAGTGAAATCATTAGAATATGCACAAGAAGAACATGGAAATTTTTCAATTAAAAAGTGGATAGAAGACGAAACTTTTAGGGGAAGAATATTCATTGTGGGGCAGTCAGAAACGAAAGATATTATAGCTCCCCTATTCACTCTTTTCCTTGATATCGCGGCCAAGAAGTTCTTTATGTTGCCAGAGAATTTACAAAGAAGATTGTTCTTTTTTATCGATGAATTTGGAACTTTAAAGAGAATGAACAATATTCCCGATCTTTTAAAGCTATCTAGATCTTATGGTGGATCAGTATGGCTTGGAATCCAAGATACGGGACAAATTAAAGATATCTATGGATACGAGACAACTAAAACGATTATAGGAAACTGTGCAAACTCTATTATTCTTGGAGTTGAAGAACCAGATGACGCTGAATATCTTTCAAAAAAGATTTCAGATAAAAAGATACAGACCATGAAGGAGAATCTCTCTTTTGGTGTTGAGGACTACAAGGACGGCCACTCGCTAGGAGTTAATGATAAAACAGAACGAGCAGTATTGGCCTCTGAAATACTTCGTCTCTCTGACCTTAGCTTTTACCTAAAGCTTTCAACAATTGCTGAATATACGCTCACAAAGGTTAACTTTAGAAAGTTTGAAGAAAGACAGACTTCTTTCATTCAAAGGAATGTTTTTGTGACTAGCGAAGAAGACAGAAATGACGAGTCTGATAGTGATGAATACCCAGATATGAGCAAAGAGATCGAGAAAGTGATTGCTCAGAAAGATGAAGCCGAATTTGAGAGAGATTTTCGATGAACTGTCATATGCGAAACAACTCTATAATGGATTACCTGTCATTTCCCAAAATTCTTGCAAAAAATTTTATCAAACCGACTTGTGAACACCGACTAAGGCTTGACATGAACATCTTTAATCGGTTTAATTGTTTATATAGTAACTATCATCATAGGGTTAAAGGAATGATCACTGCAACACAACTAAGAAATGCCAAGGGATTAAAGTCTAACGAGAGCATACTACAGTTTTTAAGTTCTCTAGATAATCCTGACAATTTGTCGCACAACAGGGGTCGTCAAAAAATTCTTGAACCTGAATTTTTTCAACAATATCTGAGATCAAGTAGAAAGAATCCAATCGGAGATGTGCGCAATAAGGTACTTTCTGTTGCGAACAATAAGGGTGGCGTCGGAAAAACCAGCGTCACGGCCTTAATTGCATATAAAACTGCAAATATGGGCTTTAAAACTGTTGTTATAGATAGCGACCCTCAGGCAAACCTGACGAATTACATATTGGGGGAAGGTTTTGAGTCTCAATACACTTTATACGACATTCTAAAAGGTGAATGCACAATTAAGGAAGCACTGGTAAAGGTAAATGACTACTTATACATACTCCCCTCTGGCCTAGATAATGAATTTATTCATGAAGCGGTTTCAGCTGTTGCTTTGCCAAGGGCCATCAAGTCACAGGTCATTGATAAAACTGAAGCTGACTTATTTTTAATTGACACAAATCCAAGTCTTTCAGATATGAATCTTGCGATTCATTCAATAGCGGACATTGTACTTACAATAATAAACAATGATTCCAGTTCAGTTAAAGGGCTTAAGCATGTCTTATCTAAACTCGATCTTCTTGGTTATACCGGCAATGTAAAAGCTATTTTCAACAAAATTGACGGAAGAGAAAAGCTAGATCAAGCAATCAGTCGAATTTCACCTCTTTTTGAAAATCATATTTTTAGTGTAAGTGAAAAGTTTATTAGAGTTGATAGAGAGATCAAAAACGCCCAATATAATAAAAATGGAGCAGAATCTCATATAAATATAGATGCTAAATGCCAGACTGATTCGCTTGCTGTCGCACTTGAAATACTATCAGATCTATCTTCGGACGAAAGGGTTGTACAATGAGCACAAACGCACAAGCTGCAATTGCAGGACTAAGCAATCAAGGGAAAAACAGACATCCAAAAATACATGAAGAAAACAATCCACTGTTTAGACAAAATAAGCAGCTAAAAGAAGAAAATGATGAGCTATATAAGGAAATTGAAAAACTTAGACAAGGCCTCAGTGGGAATAATGATATCTCAAAAATTCAAAACGCTCTAAATATAGAAAAAGAAAGAAGCTTGGAGCTTGAGAAAGTTCTTGCTGACACAGAAGCTAAGCTTGAAAAATCAATGAAGGAGATCAATAAACTTCACAAGGACCTTTCTGACAATTTAAATGCGTCGGATATTAGTAATGCACTCAATATTGAAAAGCAAAGATGTGCGGATCTTGAAACAAAACTTAAAAGGGCCGAAAGAACAATTGATTCCTTAAGAGCTAATCAAAGCCAAGAGTCTGGGAACAAGCTAAACGAAATTGAACTAGAAAATAAAAAGCTCACTAAAGAACTCAATCGTACATTAAAAATTGTAGAAGAACTAAAAACTAAAAACAAAGAACTTAAAAATAAGAAGTTTGAAAAAATACATAATGTAGATACACGTAATCTCACTGCAAATGCCTCAAAATTGTACGATGGCCTTATGGTTGAAATAGGAACTACAAATGAATGGAGGCAAATATCAGCAACTCATATTAAGAAAACTTACCGAGTCCATAGCAGTTTTATGACGAATGCAATGATTGAACTGAAAGAAAATGGCCTGATTGATTTCAGAAAAGGATATGAAGCCGGAACCAATAGAGAGATCATGGAGTGGTGTTTAACTGAATAACCTCCCCTCCCCTACTCAATACATTAAAAAATTTTTAAGTTAGAGTACTTCTATAATTGACTTTAAACCTAGTCCAATTATGTACCTAGTCCAATTATGTACCTAGTCCAATTATGTACCTAATCCAATTATGTACCTAGTCCAATTATGTACCTGGTCCAATTATGTACCTGGTCCAATTATGTACCTGATCCAATTATGTACCTGATCCAATTATGTACCTGATCCAATTATGTACCTGATCCAATTATGTACCTGATCCAATTATGTACCTGATCCAATTATGTACCTGATCCAATTATGTACCTGATCCAATTATGTACCTGATCCAATTATGTACCTGATCCAATTATGTACCTAATCCAATTATGTACCTAGTCCAATTATGTACCTAGTCCAATTATGTACCTGATCCAATTATGTACCTGATCCAATTATGTACCTGATCCAATTATGTACCTGATCCAATTATGTACCTGATCCAATTATGTACCTGATCCAATTATGTACCTGATCCAATTATGTACCTGATCCAATAGTGAACCTAATCCAATAGTGAACCTAATCCAATAGTGGACCTAATACAACGGTTGTACCTGATCCAACATTTGGGGCCATTTAAAGAAAAAGAATATTTATAAAATGAAATCATGTCACCATATGATTGCAAAAATTATTCATATCTAAAATTTGGACCTGAAATCAATTCTGATCCATACGTATTGTTGCAAAACCAAACTTCATCTTTTAAAGGCCTTTTAAGCTTTCTCATGACGTATTTAATCCACAAGCAACAAATTCTAACAGAAAGTAATAAAAATGAAATCAATCAGGAATTGACACGGAATTTAGTTCCTAAAAAGTTCGGTAAAAAATTTAAAATTGCTTTTTACAAAATTTTGGCCGACAATAGAAAAAAACAAGGATCCGAAAAGACGGCAATCTTCTCGAATCCTCTAAACAATACCAACCTTTCATGGAGGCCAGTATGTCTACAAACAATTGTAGTATCGCAAATTTCCAAAATCCAGAACCATTTTTTTCATTATTTAAATCGACTCACGAATTTTTTACTCAACTTTAAATCAAGCTTTTCAACTATTGAGAGTTCTAACTCAAAATTTGAAGCGTTGTTTAGAGTAGTATCTTTTTTTGAGTACATGAATTTTCCAGTTGAGAGGCCTGCAAAGGACCTTGATATGCGAATGGACGATTATAAGGGGCAGTTGAGTGGGTTTGACTCAAATATTTTGTACCTCGACTCAACAAAACTCAATAAAACTCAACAAGACTCAAATGATTTTCAAGTTAATCTTGCTAGCTGGGCCAGAGAATTTATTAAAATTCAGAAGCTCACAAAAGAAAACTTGAAGCATTCAAGTGATTTCAAGAGGTGCAGTACCAGACAAAAACAGGCCATCTATTACCAGTTGCGTAAAAAAGAAACTAGGAATCAAAAGAAAAATAGGGGAGAAATTTCATTAAACTTCCTACCATTTAAGATTTCTTTTAAGGCCAAGCGAAAATCCAAGACACAGACCAAAGTCACAAAAGCTATCCTCACAAGAGAATCCTTAAAAGCACTTATCTTTATAGGGATTGAGGCGATTGTTCTTTATCTTTCACATTCATTCTACTTTCAGTTTGGTTTTAATAAACTTCTTTCATGGGGGAGTGCTAGTGTCGTTGAAGGTTCTTACACAATTCTTAGTGGCTCTCAAAGCTTAGGGTTAAAAGCATTAAAATGGCTTGTATTTATCTATTCGGCCTTTAGTGTGAGCTACTCATCATTTGTGAATGATCCGGCCCTTAAAAAGAAACTAGATCTTTCAAACGACAGAATTATTAGAAAGCAAGCGCAGATCGCTCGGATTAATAAAGATCTCAATTCAGCTAGAGAAGATAAAGCAGTTATTCGCCAGGCAGAAAAGGGCTATATTGAGTATGGCAAGATCACCAAGGGCCTTAAAAACTTAGAAGTTCCTAAGAGGCAAGCTGATGAAACTATTTCAAGGCTTAATAGTGAACTTATAAAAGCAAAAGAAGAGCTCGATAACCTTCAGGCCAGAAACTCAGTAAAAAAAGTCTTTACTTGGGAAAATTTCAAGTCTTTAGAAACAAAAACACATTCATTCATCTTATTAATGCTGCTTCTACAGGTGATTTCTTCAAGCTTTATAAGCTCAATTTGCAGCACTTTAAGAAGCTATTTCATTCAAAAAGAAAAACTAAATAAGAAAAAAAATAAGGGAGAATTCTATGGGCACGTCCCATCATATATAAGCGTCCAGTAGCACGCTAGTTTGATCATTTTTAACCAATAAAAAACTTGGGAATTTCCTAAGAGGGGATATTTTTATGCAAAATTTAGAGGATAATGTCATTCATATTAAGTATCAGACGATCTTTTTGCAAAAAAGACATTTAAAAGAGCTGATTAAAAATTCAGAAAAGAAGATTCTTTCTCATTATCTTCAGGTCATAGAGTACAGAACAAGAGAGGGATTTTTCAAAAAGGGGAGTTTCGCAGTCCCAAAAGACAAGTTCACCAGCATCAACAAGAATGCCTTCACAAAACTTCACGAAATTCATTACAATATTGGAACACTTAAAACCTCCCGCGGTGCTCATAACCAAGTTCTTTACAAGTTACCTGAAAATTACCCAAAGACCATGGAAGAGTGGAAAAACGTTGAGGGTGGATATCTTCAAATAGATCGCGCTGAACTACTAGAGCTGATTAAAGAGTTAAGTGATAATGAATTGAAGGTCTATCTCTCCCTTCTTTTGATCACTAAGGCAAATGAGAATAAAGCAGACTGCAACCCTGAAATGGGCATTGAAACTTGGTATAAGGTCTTAAGAGATGATCGATTCAGTATGACACAAAATACCCTTAAAAAATGTTTTAAAGGTCTTGAAGATAAAGGAGTTATCTCACTTGCTGAACCACTAAGTGCTAAAAGTCGCTTTTTAAACAGATTTATCTTTAGCGTTAAAAAAATTTCGCAAAAATCAGTTTCCAAGAAAATGCGCACCAGTTTCCACAAAAATGATAGTGAAATCTCCCAGAATCCACAAAATTGCGTACATTTAAAAGAGAATATTTCTAAAAAAGAAATTAATTTAAATCAGGAGCAAGGGCTAGATTCAAAACCCAAAAAGAAGCAATGCAGAATTGATTTTGATTTTTATGGCTTAGATACTTTGGATAATCCCTTTGATCACAAATCACTAAATACAATTAAAAAGCATACAAATCTCAGCGTGGAAGATATTCAGTTTTCAGTGATGAGATTTTCTCAATATCTAAACTCAGGAGTGTGGAATACAGAAATTAGAGATCCAGTAGGGTACTTTTGTAATCGCATTAGAGAATTTGGAATTTATGTTCCACCTGTAGAATTTTTTGAATGGGAGAGGCTAGAGAGAAGAAAGCAAGAAAATACAGACTTTTCGATGGAAGAAATGGAATCAATTGTTTCAGTGAGTGAAGAAAGCCAAAAAAGAGCCCAAGAAATCACTGATGTTCACTACATTGCTGATGTCCTTAGCGAGCTTAAAGAGCATTTGGGCATTCGCCCTAGAAGAGAAAGTACCTTTTGTGCTTTTCAAAAAGAGAAAAAACAAGATAATGCGAGAAATGAAAGAGCAATTTTTAGCAAGGGTTGTGTAAATGTTTAAGAGAAAATCGCCTAGGAATCTACGCTGTATCACCATGATAATTTTTCTCGCTTCTTCGAGTGCAATGGCCAGTGAAAAATTTCACAATATTGGTTCCTTTGCCAAGGCCAAAAAGGTTCTCAAAAAACATGTGTATCCTACAGGAAAAACGTTCTACTGTGGGTGCGACTTTAAGGGCCATGACGTTGATACGAAAAAGTGTGGTTATATTAAGCAAGGAAACTACAAAGGAACCATTGATTGGGAACACGTGGCCCCTGCGCATAGTTTTGGCCAATATTTTAAAGAATGGCGTGAGGGGGACCCAAAGTGTGTGAAAAAAAACGGGAAGAAGTACAAAGGGCGCAAGTGTGCGGCCAAAAACCCAAAGTTCAAGGCCATGGAAGCAGACCTTCACAATCTTGTGCCATCACTTCAAGAGCTTAATAGGAAACGGTCTAACTATAGTTTCGCCGAAATCCCTGGAGAAAAGCGCGAGTGGGGAAAATGTGATTTTGAGATTTCAGACAAAAAGATAGAGCCACGAGATGAAATAAAAGGCGATATCGCGCGCATCATGTTCTATATGGAAGACAAGTACGGAGTGAAGATAATTTCGAATAAAAACAAGAAGCTTTTTGAGGCCTGGAACAAAATGGATCCAGTGGACAGTGAAGAAAAAAGAATTAACTGTCTAAAGGCCAAGAAACAAGGAAACGCTAACAAACTTGTAGGGGAGTGTTAAAAATGGAAATCTCAGTTACTACATCTCAATATACAGCACTTATGGATATTTATGGGCCTCCAGAAAACGTTCATAGCATGATTATGTTGAGTAATAGGGACGGAAAAAATCAAATTCTAGAAGGCGATGAAAAAGATTTTGATGATTTACTTTCGTTGATTAGTGAAGAAATTGGCGAAGGTTTGTGTACGAATACGAAGATGATGACTATGGCTTCGAAGACTTTGATGAACTCGAAGTAGGTACTGGTTGCACAATTGAAGAGAAAGAGTCCCCTCCCCTTCCTAAACCTCTAGTCGATTCTGAAGTCAAGGAAATCTCACATAACGAGCTTTTTCTTGACGAGGAACTACTTAAGGCTGAAATAGAGGCTCTTAAACCGATAGATAGATGCGTTTTAACTTCAATAAATGATTTAACAGACGAAGAAATTGTAGAAAATGGAAAGATTTACTTTCAAGGTTGCATGAAGAGTGACTTGCTTTTCAAGGAGCTTGCTAAAATCATCCAGAAAAAAAATAAAAAAAAGTATCAAATAAATAGTCTCAAAACTGCATTGCACGACTTAAATGATATGAATTTAATAATTTCACATTGTGGCCATCGGAAAATCCCCAATAAAAAACTTAAGAAGTTCAAAACGTACTATATCCAAAAAGACCTCGCTGACATTCTGCGTTCATTTCAATAGCAAAAGCATAGCACTTTCACAGCAAGACTCTAGCAACAAGATAGCGTTTAAACAGTAAATCCGTAGCAAAATAATAGCAACTCAACAGTAAAACCATAGTAACTAAGCAGCACAATAACAGCAAAACACTAGCAACTTACCAGCATTTAGCTAGCACAGAAATAGCATTTCGCCAGCATTTCAATAGTATAAACACAGCAAATTAATAGCATTTAAATAGCAGAACAGTAGCATTTAAATAGCAAAAATCTATCAAGACAGCAGTATATCAATAACAAAATCTCAGTATACTTATAGCAATTCGTTAGCTTTATCCTAGCAGGACAACAGCAAGATCACAGTGTTTTAATAGTAGTTCATTAACAAATAGATAGTAGTTGAGCAGCGGCCTTTAAGTTGGATCCATGTTTAAATATTGAAATGAAAACAGTTACGACTAACAGATCGATTCCTATACACATCAATGTTTACCGAATAAATATGATCGGACTTTTTCCAAGGATCAATATTGCTGAAAATCCATTCTGTGCATTTACTGCTACTGATATGATTCATTTTAAAATACTGCCTCTAAAGGGCCAAGAATGGCTTCTAAGGGCGCTTTTTCCATTAGCACGCAACCAGCAAGAATATGGTCTTCCAAGCTATTTTCTCGCAATGTTAAGGAAAATTAATCCATCAAATAGTGTGAAAATTTTTAAAATTGCATTTTCCAGGTTTTTGGCCGACAATATAAAAAAACGAAGATTCGAGGAACTTGGTACTTCCCCGAACCTTCTAAACAATACCAACCTTACTCGGAGGCCAGTATGTCTAGAATCTATTCTAGTATTCCCTATTCTCAAAATCCAGAATCATTTTTACCGCAGAAAAAACTTTTCTCTCTCAGCAAATTTATCCTGTTTATCCAGACAATTATCTTTTTTAGCGTCAGCTAAAAAATTTTTGCTTCTAGATAAACCGAATAAAGAAAATTTATCCCAACTTTATCCGGATAAATTATTAGAGAGGAAAGAAAACATGCGTTTAACCATAATTGATGGGGGAGTAGAGGAGCAAACTTTATCCCAACTTTATCCCAAATCAGAAACTTTATCCCGAAAATACATTCCGCAGAAGGATTTTATTCGTGAAATTATCCAAAACCAGGGCATTAATCTCGAAAATTTTAAGCTTCATCCCATTTTTCCAACACTGAGCAAAAATGAAAAAAATCTTTTCCGCTACCATTTAAAGCAAATAGAAAAAGAAACAGATGGCAATACTCAGGTAGACCCTTGTGAATCTGGAATAAAAAAAGACAATAGAGCGGGACTTATTGCGGCCATCACTAAAATAGTACCTAGTAAGGCCAAGAAAAAGAGAACTAAGGTTACTAAGGCCGTTCTCACTAGAGAGTCTTTAAAAGGCCTTGTCTTTTTAGGGATCGAGGCCATTGTTCTCTACCTTTCACATTCTTTTTACTTTCAATTTGGATTTAATAAGCTTCTTTCATGGGGGAGTGCTAGTGTTGTTGAGGGTTCTTATACAATCTTGAGTAGTTCTCAAAGCTTTGGCCTTAAAACTCTAAAGTGGCTTGTATTTATCTATTCAGCTTTTAGTGTGAGTTATTCATCATTTATTAATGATCCAGCTTTAAAGAAGCGTTTAGACCTTTCAAATGACAGGATTATTAGAAAGCAGGCCACAATCGCCCAGATTAACAAAGATCTCGCTTCCGCTAGAGCTGACAAAGCAACAATTAGACAAGCAGAGAAGGGTTATATTGAATACGGCAAGATCACTAAGGGACTTAAAAACTTAGAAGTTCCTAAAAGACATAATGAATTAACCATCAAAAAACTTAAAGATGATCTCGCAAGAGCAAAAGCGGAACTTGATAGTTTACAAGAGAAGAGTTCCGTTAAAAAGATATTTACCTGGGAGAATTTCAAAAATCTTGAAACCAAGACCCATTCATTTATCTTTTTAATGCTTCTTTTACAGATTATTTCATCGAGCTTTATAGGCTCAATTTGCGCCACTTTAAGAGCTTATATCAATCAAAAAGAAAAACAACGAAAGAAAAGAATATCTAAAGGAGAATCCTATGGGCATGTCCCAAGCTACATAAGCGTCCAGTAGCGCTTTAATTTAAATTAATTTTCACTTTAAAAACTTGGAAAAATTCCAAGAGGGGATTTCTATATGCAAAATTTGGATGAAAACGTACTACACATAAAGTATCAGACGATTTTTTTACAAAAAAAGGACCTAAAATCCTTTATCAAGCACGATAACAAAAAGCTTCTGACTCACTATCTCCAGGTAATCGAATACAGAACAAGGGAAGGATTTTTCAAAAAAGGAAGCTTTCTTGTCCCTAAGGAAGAATTCACTGGAATTAACAAAAACGCTTTCAAAGGACTAAACTCTGATCATAGCGACCTTGGAACACTAGAGATCACTCGCGGCGCCCATAATCAAGTTAGATACAAACTCCCAGAGACTTATCCAAAAACCATGCAAGAATGGAATAGCGTCAATGGTGGTTACCTTAAAATTGATCGCGATGAGCTCTTGGGTCTTGTTAGAGAACTAAAAGACAATGAGCTAAGAGTCTATTTTTCACTTCTTCTTATAAGCGAAGCAAATAACAACCCTAAAACAGGTGTTGAAACTTGGTACAAGACCTTAAGGGATAATCAACTTAGTATGACTCAAAACACCCTTAAAAAATGCCTTAATGGATTACAAGAAAAAGGATTAATTTCAATAGCTGAACCAATTTGTGCTAAAAAAAGGTTTTTAAACAAGTTTATCTTTAGCGTTAAAAAAATTTCACAAAAATCAGTTTCCAAGAAAATGCGAGCCAGTTTCCAAAAAATTGATAGTGAAACCTCCCAGAATCCACAAAATTGCGTCCATTTAAAAGAGATTAATATTGACGTCCTCCCCTCACTAAAGATAAGGGGATTCCTAAAGTGCTAATGCACCGTAGGGGTTACTGCTTCAACGGTCTGGCCAATGCCAACTCCTCCACAGTCTCTTTGGGTGCGCCCCACCCTGTTAATATTTTTTGCTGCATTTAAATCTGCATCTTCTTTGTGCCCACAATTCAAACACTCAAAATGTTTGTTCTTGCGGTTCATCTTATTGTTGTACAGACATTCACTGCATCTCGTACTTGTGAACTTGGGATTCACTAACTCTAGATGACCACCATTCCATTCACATTTATAGCTTAGTTGGAGAGCAAAAATTCCCCAACCCTGAAAAAGAATTTCACGGTTCAGCCCTGACTTTGCCGCAACATTTTTTCCTGGAGTTTCGAGAGTTCCCTTTGCTGACTTTGACATGTTTTTAATCTTTAAGTCCTCAAGAGTAACATAGCTGTGATTCTTAGCTATATAGCTTGATGCCTTATGTAGAAAATCATGTCTTATGCTAGCTATTTTTGAATGTAGTTTTCTAATTTTATTATTCACTTTCTTCCAACTTTGGGAGAATTTCTTTTTAAGTCTCAACCTTTTTTGCAAAACTTTGATTCTCTCTCTAAGTATGTGACAATTTTTTGGAAGGGTAAATTTTAAATTTCTCAAACAGTCATCTCTTGAACTTAAAACCAACGTCTCTGAAATTCCCCGGTCGATACCAACTGTAGGAAGATTGTTATATGGTATTTCAAGGTGTTTTTCACTGCAAAAAGCAATATACCAGCCATCAACCTCTTTTTTAATAGTCGCATTTTTGATTTTGCCTTCAATTTTTCGACTTAATCTAAATGCGACTTCTCCGATTTTAGGAAGCTTAACAAAAGCTTTCTTTCGAGTTACTTTTCTCACAGAGAATTGTTTAGCGTCTGGAAAACGAAAACTATCACCAATTCCCTTTTTCTTGTATTTTGGAAATCCAAAACCGGATCTCCAAAATGACTTAAAGGCCTTATCTAAATCTTTTAAAGACTGTTGAAGAATTTGTGCCGGAGAATCTTTGATCCACTCAAATCCCTCACACGATTTTAGGTCCTTTAACTCATTTGCCTGATCATAGTAGTTAATTGAGCTTCTATATTGAGTCCATGAAAGAATTCTATGCTCAAGGCAAAGGTTATAGAGAAACCGACAGGTTCCGGCCCATGAGGAAAATATCTCAATTTGACTCTCACTAGGATTTAACTTGAATTTATAGGCCAGATTAATCTTTTCCATACAGACTTAGAATATCACTTCTTGACCTATTGGCCAAGAGAAATTAATTATTAGTCTATGAGTAATTTAAATTCAAATAAATCAATCAAAGAACGTACAAATCCAAAGATCAGACATGGCAGACACTGCACCTTTCTGCTTCATGCACACTTAGTCTTTGTAACAAAATATAGGCGAGTTTGCTTTACATCGCGAGTATTAGATCACCTCAAAGAAGTTTTTAATTCCGTATGCTCTGATTTTGAAGCGGAGTTGGTTGAATTTGAAGGAGAAGGCGATCACGTTCATCTTCTGGTAAATTACCCGCCAAAAGTGACGCTTTCAAAACTTGTGGGATCTTTAAAGGGGGTTTCATCAAGATATATTCGAGAATCAAATTATCCTGAAATTAGAAAAAAACTATGGGGAAATGCTCTTTGGTCACCTAGTTATTTTGCAGGAAGTTGTGGAGGGGCGCCACTGGAAGTCATCAAGCAATATATAGAGCAGCAAGACAGACCTCATTAACCTCGCCAGTGGGCATTTGCTTATATCTCCGCACTAAAGTACCGAGTTTTACGCAAATTTTTGATAAAAAATTTAGAAAAAGCGATGAAAAGGATCTCACTAAAAATAAGGCATTTATCATGAGTGATTCTAGTGTTTTTGATTTCTATAACAAAAAACACATTGAGAACAGGCCGCTTCATTATGATGATATGCCGACATTTGAAGAAATCTTGAACTCAATAAAAAAAGTAAGTAATAAGCTTTAACGATTGCGAGGGATGTTTGGAAATATTATCAATTGATACTTCAGTTTTCTTCAAAGATAATTTTAACGTTGGTTCAACAAAGTATCTCAAATTACTTCAGCTAGCAAGACATCATCATATTAAGTTACTAATCCCTGACATAGTTCAAAAGGAAGTACATGGTCATTTGAAGAATAAAATACACTCAGCAATAAATGATCTGAATAAATTTTCTCAATCAGCTAGTATTTTAAAAAATCTTGATAATGACTTCAGTTATTTTTTTAAAAAGTACAACGAAGAGGAACTATTTCAAAAAATTAAGGAATTTTTCAATTTTTTTATTGAGCAAATGAGCGCCGAGACAATAGATACTTCTAACATTTGCTCATCTGAAATAATTAATAATTATTTTGAAGGCAAACCACCATTCAAAAATTCAAATAAAATCAAAACAACTAGCAATGACAAACGATTTGAATTCCCTGATGCCATTATTCTTAGTTCTCTAGAACAATGGGCAAATAATAATGACAGTATTGTAAACCTGATTTCTGTAGATAGCGGATGGGAAGAATTCGCAAGTAATAAAAATTGCTTTACCTGCTTCAAAACTGTTGAACAGTTTATTGAAAACAGTCTTGATAGAATAAACATAGTTCCTAGTATTGTAAAATCTCTTTTGGATCAAAAGGATCAAGATGTTTGTAAACGTATAGTAGAAGACATTTCTTTTAATTATCACTTTTTCTGTATCAATTATGATGCGGAAGTCATTGATACTCACAGTTTCAAAATTACTAATCTGGACCTTTCAACAGTAGATTTTGAAATAGGCGACAATGTAGGAGTAGCTATATTTAGTGGAACGCTATCGTTTAAAGCAGAAGTTGAATATGGAGACCCCGATTCGATGTTTAGAGACCCAGATGATAGGGAACTGTATTATAGACAAAAAATAACCCAAACACTAACAAGAGAAACTCCAATTGAGGGAGAAGTGAATTTTTATTTGGATGATAATCTTAATGATTGTACCATTGATAGTGTTACAGTAAGTAAACCTACAGATTCAATCCAAATAAATTTGGAAGAAGATTACTTTTAATTTTCCCTATACTCAGCCATATCCCCGTCTCTTTAAAGGCCTTGAAACGCAAATATGGGCTTCGTTTTTCTTAAGATTTTTTAAAATTCAGTGAAAGTAGGGGATTATCTTCGATTTTCTCTTCGCGAACCAAATAACCCTTGGTCGTGTTGATATTTGAATGCCCTGAGACTTCAGCAACAGATTCAATCCGATGACCATTTTCTAGAAGATTCGAAATCACCCCTCGTCTAAATGAATGAAGAGTTTTATCAATATCCATCCCTAAACTCATCAAAGTTTTTTTGAGCATTGCATGGACTGAATGACGACGAATAGGGGAGGCAATATTTTTTTGAACGGCCGTGAAAATATAATCATCTTCAATTTTTTCACGTCTTCTCATTAATTCTTTTAAAACACTCCAAAGCTTTGGATGAATGGGTATTTTTCTAATCTTTGATCCTTTGCCGTGAATTAAAACAACTCTAACATCGTTTTTTTCTCGTATATCAGACACGCGAACATTAATGGCCTCGCTTATTCGGCATCCCGTATAAGATAAAAAGGTGAGTATGGCCTTATTATTAAGAGATTGAATGGTTTTACCATCATAAAATTCACAAATTTGATCAATTTCAGCGTCACTAAGGCCCGTTTTATCACGAATTGCAATGGCCTTTGGCCTATCAACGCCAAGTACAGGGTTTTCACTCATAAGTTTAGCGTTCACAAGCTTATTAAAAAGTGAGCTTAAAGATGATAATTTTCTGTGAATGGTGTTTGGGGCATAGACTCCATCTAGTGAATCTCTATAGTCAATTATATGTCCCATATTAATTTCATGAGGGCCCTTGAGACGAATTCCTTGGAGGTTTAAAAAGGCCGCAAAATCGTAAAAATCAGTCGTATAGGCCATGCGCGTATTGTCTGATAGAAAGTTTTTTAAAAAATGAGATATCGTAGTTTCTAGATCAGCTTTTTGCTTTACGTTTTCTAAATTTTTTGAATCTAAAATGATCAAATCATCCATTAACATTGACCTTCGTTCGTTTTTTACAATTTTAGCACAAGCATTTTTAAAGGCCAAGAGCGAACATAACGTTCTTTATGTTCGCTCTTTTTTATGAAAAAATTGGGAAATATTGACTGAACATAAGTGTTTTTATGTTAACTAATTTGAGCGAAAAAAAGTTGATTACGCGACTTTGACCATTAATTCACAACCATTTTCTATTTTCCTGAACTGGCAATTTGAATGGCCCTTAGATCGCTTTGTTTGATTTCTTTAAAAAGACAGGCCCTAAGATATTTATTAAGAAGAGTTTGATACTTTTCCCCATCAATGGCCGCTTGACGCTTCAACTCTTCAAGTATGTCTAAATCAATAGATGTAGTAATCCTAACTTTTACATCTTTTGTTTTAATTTCATTGTCAGGCAATAATCCATCTTTTTTAAATTTTTTTTCAGCTTTTTTACTAAGTTTAATCTTCTTTGCCATGAAATCTCTCCCACTCATCCATTAAAATTTTTATACGTTCCTCAGTGAGGAAATTTTGGATAAGTTTGAAGTCTTTTTTGCTAATTCCTTCGAGATCGATGACCTCAAAATTTTGCAAATCAATTTTTAAAAACCCTTTATAATTACTCTTCTTAGGGAAGTATATATGACAATGCGGAGGATTGTGATCTCTAGAAAATACGTAAACTTCAAAATGATCATGCCAAAATACTTTTCCCATTTTCTAGTATTATAGCACAGAATATGTTATATGCAATATATATGTATATTATGAACATTTTCAATAATATCAATAATCTATGAGTTATATTGACGTCCTCCCCTCACTAAAGATAAGGGGATTCCTAAAGTGCTAATGCACCGTAGGGGTTACTGCTTCAACGGTCTGGCCAATGCCAACTCCTCCACAGTCTCTTTGGGTGCGCCCCACCCTGTTAATATTTTTTGCTGCATTTAAATCTGCATCTTCTTTGTGCCCACAATTCAAACACTCAAAATGTTTGTTCTTGCGGTTCATCTTATTGTTGTACAGACATTCACTGCATCTCGTACTTGTGAACTTGGGATTCACTAACTCTAGATGACCACCATTCCATTCACATTTATAGCTTAGTTGGAGAGCAAAAATTCCCCAACCCTGAAAAAGAATTTCACGGTTCAGCCCTGACTTTGCCGCAACATTTTTTCCTGGAGTTTCGAGAGTTCCCTTTGCTGACTTTGACATGTTTTTAATCTTTAAGTCCTCAAGAGTAACATAGCTGTGATTCTTAGCTATATAGCTTGATGCCTTATGTAGAAAATCATGTCTTATGCTAGCTATTTTTGAATGTAGTTTTCTAATTTTATTATTCACTTTCTTCCAACTTTGGGAGAATTTCTTTTTAAGTCTCAACCTTTTTTGCAAAACTTTGATTCTCTCTCTAAGTATGTGACAATTTTTTGGAAGGGTAAATTTTAAATTTCTCAAACAGTCATCTCTTGAACTTAAAACCAACGTCTCTGAAATTCCCCGGTCGATACCAACTGTAGGAAGATTGTTATATGGTATTTCAAGGTGTTTTTCACTGCAAAAAGCAATATACCAGCCATCAACCTCTTTTTTAATAGTCGCATTTTTGATTTTGCCTTCAATTTTTCGACTTAATCTAAATGCGACTTCTCCGATTTTAGGAAGCTTAACAAAAGCTTTCTTTCGAGTTACTTTTCTCACAGAGAATTGTTTAGCGTCTGGAAAACGAAAACTATCACCAATTCCCTTTTTCTTGTATTTTGGAAATCCAAAACCGGATCTCCAAAATGACTTAAAGGCCTTATCTAAATCTTTTAAAGACTGTTGAAGAATTTGTGCCGGAGAATCTTTGATCCACTCAAATCCCTCACACGATTTTAGGTCCTTTAACTCATTTGCCTGATCATAGTAGTTAATTGAGCTTCTATATTGAGTCCATGAAAGAATTCTATGCTCAAGGCAAAGGTTATAGAGAAACCGACAGGTTCCGGCCCATGAGGAAAATATCTCAATTTGACTCTCACTAGGATTTAACTTGAATTTATAGGCCAGATTAATCTTTTCCATACAGACTTAGAATATCACTTCTTGACCTATTGGCCAAGAGAAATTAATTATTAGTCTATGAGTAATTTAAATTCAAATAAATCAATCAAAGAACGTACAAATCCAAAGATCAGACATGGCAGACACTGCACCTTTCTGCTTCATGCACACTTAGTCTTTGTAACAAAATATAGGCGAGTTTGCTTTACATCGCGAGTATTAGATCACCTCAAAGAAGTTTTTAATTCCGTATGCTCTGATTTTGAAGCGGAGTTGGTTGAATTTGAAGGAGAAGGCGATCACGTTCATCTTCTGGTAAATTACCCGCCAAAAGTGACGCTTTCAAAACTTGTGGGATCTTTAAAGGGGGTTTCATCAAGATATATTCGAGAATCAAATTATCCTGAAATTAGAAAAAAACTATGGGGAAATGCTCTTTGGTCACCTAGTTATTTTGCAGGAAGTTGTGGAGGGGCGCCACTGGAAGTCATCAAGCAATATATAGAGCAGCAAGACAGACCTCATTAACCTCGCCAGTGGGCATTTGCTTATATCTCCGCACTAAAGTACCGAGTTTTACGCAAATTTTTGATAAATAATATATCTCATAGAGGGTATTTTTTCCGTTTTCGCGTTCGTTTCGGGAGCGCAGTTTACAGCAGTTTTTATATTGCGTCTTTTTGGCGCAGAAATTTCTCCCGAGAACGCTCAATTTTTTTAATTTCTTTACTCTTTTTAAAGTCCCCATTAGGAAATAACAAATCTTGGGGATGTGCACCAAGGGCCGCTGCAATTTTTGTGGCCGACTTTACTGTTAGCTCTACACGGTCATTTTCAATGGCGCTAAGATTATTCATCTTAATACCTGTTATCTTTTCAAGATCTTTTAAAGTCATGCCAAAACCTTTTCTATAGGCCCTAACGATTTCACCAGACGTTGTATCTTCTGGTACAAGCAGATCTAAAATATCTTTCATTTTTTACTCCTTCCCATAATTATGGTCTGGGGTGATTCTCACAACTTCTACAATGATCTCATAATTGATAATTCTATAGATAATCCTGCCACTGCTACTAAAACAAGAAGACCTATACCCTTTCCACTGCTTGTCCAGTTTATGGTCATCATAGACAGGAATTTCTCTAATTTTTTCTGGCCCAAACTGTTCAATACGATTTCTCCAAACCTTAATTATCTTAATGTCCTCAATGGTGATATTCCCTCTTTTGAAGTCATTTTTGAGCTTATTTTCCACGTCCTTTGTAAATCGTACTTTCCATGACATTCCTTGTCCTTCATTAAGGTTATAATAAACCATAAGTTATTATATATTATAACTTATAATTAAATATAACTCAACACGTATATATTATGCAAATCGCTGAAAAGAGACGATATTTCACCTATACCAAGACTAGGACATGCCTCGAATGTGGCCATTTCAGCTAAATATGAGGTCCATTTTTTGATTCGCTTTTAGAATCTTGTAGAAATAACACTTTAATACTTTGACAACAACTCTGTAGACAGTACAAATACATTAATAGCCTCACAATATCTTTTTTCAGCGAAGAGAATTTGGGAAAAGAGAAATAGTTGGCCTATGTATCATTTTGCAGAAGTCGCACTTTTTTCTGAATATTCTAGTGCTCTCTGGATTGCCACATTGGCAAAATAGTATTCTTCGAGTGACAAAAATAGTTCTGCCATTTCTTCTAATATATTTGATTTCTGTTCTAATGAAATATCATCGAGAATCTTATTTTCAAGACATCTGAGTTTCTTGCGTGCAAATGACTCAGAAGAATAAATTTTCTTCTTCCCGCACTTCATAAAAGAGTGTATTGATTTCATAGCACTATTATAAGGTGTTTTTGTCCATTTTTCTAACTTCCTGGTATTAGATTTGAACTCATTTCAATAGTGATATTTTGCAAATACCTAGTGGCAATTTTTTGTGTTTTCTGACAAAAAGAGTGAATGAAAAATAAAATAATTAATGATTATATCAATCACTTCGAAGTTCCTATAGAGCGGCAATACACTGTCTGTGATGAATGTCGTATACGGTTTCACATTTCTATGGGAGATATTATTGGAGAAAATATTTACTGTTCAAAATGTTTAGATTTCATGTTTAAATTTAAAAGATAGGAAATATAAATATTCATACTAAAAAAATGATTACACCCTCGCTGAACAACTCCAAGAAGGCCATGCCATTTTACAGTAACGCTGTATAACTGTTTTTGTCTTGTGACTTTTTAGGCCGATTGCGAGTGTTGCTTTGAGATGAAAATCCCTTTTAAGCGATTACTTGGAAGTATTTCCAGAATCTTTTCAAGTGTTTCAATTCCGGTATTCGCCATGGCCTTTTCAATGCTCTTGTATGTGCTTAATCCAATACCAAGAATTTCTGCAAATTCTTCTTGTGAATTTCCGGCCTTCGAGCGCTCAAGAACTAATGTAATTGCAAGTTTCTCTTTAAGAGAAAGTTTGAGATGATTCATCATGTAATTATAATTTTGATAAGCTCCATCAACTTCATATCCAATAATATCATCTGTACCTTTTTGAACAAATGCTAATATATCCTCATTTTCTGTTTCTCTTCCTCTGTTAGGGACACCAGTTTTAAAGTAAAAATAAAGTAAGTTTGTCTTTGAGTTAAAATCTATCTTCATAGTTTACCTCTTTTTTTAATGGGTGATTTGTAAAGCGTCTCACCTTTTTTTAATTTCTCTGTTTCATAAGCTGTTACCATGTTTCCTTCTCCAGGAGCTAATACTTCGACTACTACGCAGAAAAATACTCTAACTCCAAATTCATCAAAGTACTCAAAGGAGTAAAACAAGCACGCCTTACTACTATGCCTACTTGCACGCACCTCTAACGGTTTCTGAAGTGCCAACTCAATCTTTTCAGTAGTGACTTCTGGATGACCTTCCAGGGCATGTTTTAAAGCCTGCACTGAGACATGAACAGTTAGTCCTCCAGGTGTCTTGAATCTTCCGATGATTTCGTTCATATCGCACAGTACCACATATTTTATCCATGGTCAATATATTAACTGTATCTTATATCTAGACTAAAATATGTCAAAGGATTGTTTTTTCGGCTACACAAGAACTAGGGTAGACCTCCAAATGATCATCATAGCTAAATATGAGGTTCATTTTTTTGACTTTTTCAGTGATTTTTTAATATTTACACAGAAGATCTTTTGGCCAACTCTCTTGCAAAAATAGATATAGTCCTGGCCTCCCCTCCCCTATTTTTAGCGTAGAGAATTTCAGATAATAGCAAAAGCTGATTCAAATATTGGGACCTAGAAAGATTGTGATTCTCAGTTAGGCCAATTGCCTCAGTAATCGATTCTTCAGCATCATCTAATTCATTCAAGCGAAAGGATATCTCAGAGATGGCCTCAAGTATTTGCGATTTTTCAATTGGTGAAATATCTCCAGAAACTTTGCTTTTAAGATCACGCAAAACTAATCTTGCTTCATGTGTAGAGCACGTCAGTTTTCTAGCAGCAAGGACTTGAGGGGTGGTGGTCAGTTGCATAACCCTATTGTACTAGGTTTTCTCATATGTTCTTCTAAGTAGCTGGTATAAGAACTTAACCCATTCCAATACTGACATTTTGCAAATACCTAGTGGCATTTTTTTGTGTTTTCTGACAAAAAGAGTGAATGAAAAATAAAATAATTAATGATTATATCAATCACTTCGAAGTTCCTATAGAGCGGCAATACACTGTCTGTGATGAATGTCGTGTACGGTTTCACATTTCTATGGGAGATATTATTGGAGAAAATATTTACTGTTCAAAATGTTTAGATTTCATGTTTAAATTTAAAAGATGGGAAATAGAAATACTCAGCGAGGATGAAAAAACTCATGCTTAAAAAGTGAACACGCCCTCGCCGAAACAACCAAGAAGGTTATGCCATTTTATCGCATAATTGAAAAATTTCTTAATCATTTTTAATTAATACTATTTCTTGCAATACTTGCCTCTTAGAAATATAATGCGATATCACATCACTACCCTCTTCCTGCCAACTATATTAACCAAAGCGTTTACAACTATCGCAGGGAGAGGGTACTTTAGTGCTTCTCACCGGAATTTTCTAACCCCCTGATTTAATGGGCAGCAAAGCTAATTCTCGCCTAAAACTTGACCGATTAGTTCTTTGAATCAGACAAAGGATAATAAAATGAAGTTATTGATTATTTTATCAATTTTGGTGGGTGGGATGAATTTATACGCGTTTGGCAGAAATGACTATTCATGTCTTTCATGTGAATTAAGAACAAGGACTCCTTTTGTTGACGATGATCCTGAAGGATTAAAAGGTATACAGCAACTTCTTGGTCTCCCCTTTGACAAGATTTCGGGACAGAATCTTTCAAAAGATGAATTAGAGTACTGGAGATTAAAAAATAAATATATAGAAGAAAAAAGCTTCTTTCTGGGTAAAGTGCGTGACCTCATGATGCAAAACCTGAAAGAACTTCAAGGACTTTCTAAACAAGATATCACTGCCTACTGCGGCGATGTCACACCTCCAAGAAAACTTAAAAAAGATATTCTAAATGCTAAAAGTCAATGTTCAGACAAGGCCGGAAAGTATCTTATTTTTAAATACAAAATTAAAGTTAATGGGAAATTAGAAGAAAAACACGTTGAGATCAAACATGAAGACTATATTAAAGATTATTTAAAAGGTTTAAAAAAACTGGAAGACAAGATTAATTCAAAACTAACTTCACTTCAATCGAAATTCAAAAGTGATAAAACAAAAAAAGAAATATACTCTGAAGAATCAATAATAATGGATCTTATGAGTAATATGCTTGATAAAAACTTAAACTATCTTTCAGTTTCAAGCCTTAGAACTGTTTCAACTAAAATGGGTAAAGAAGTCAGGCACGGATATAGACTTATGGATCAACCTCAACCTGCTGCTTTTGCACTTGGACTAGAGACACTAGAAAAGTACGTCTCTCCCAATGAGCCTGAATTTGCTTGGAAGAAAGGTCGCGGAATAACAGGTTTTGGTAGCGGTATAACTGAAGCAAACCCAGACGGACTGCCTAAATGTCCTGAAGGTGAGATTTATGGACAGAAGGATAAAAAGAATTTTTGCTATTTTGAAGAAGTTAGACTTCCTAAAGATAAGCAAAATCAAAAAAAGGGTCGGACAATGCTAATTTACGATTATGAAAATAATGGAAGTTATCAAAGTTCGGTAGATCTAACAGATTACGATGCTCGATCCAAGTATCGCTTTATACCAAGAGCAGAATTGAGAGGTAAGGTTTTTCTATACTCATTATTATCCTATGATAATAAACGAGGGGTAGAATCTATAAAAAAAGAATATAGCAACTCACCTGATAGTGAATATAAAAGTGTCATTTTAAAGAATAATTTTTTCAACGGTGTTCCTGGATTTGAGTTTTTTGAGATAAAATAATATGAGCAGAACTATAATATTTACAATATTCACTTTACTTTTGTCACAAGGAGCTAACTCTTTTTCTTTCACAGAAGCAAAAGAAAAAGCTCGACTATTGCTAAATGAAGTATTTGAAAAAAGTGAACACAATCCAAACTCTGGTTTCTACAGAAGAATGAATATTGGAAAATGTGGAGCAGGGCACACCCCTTACAACTGCGAGTTTCCTAAAAGAAAAAAACGACAGCGCGGGCCAAGAAAAAAACCACGTAAAATAAAAGATGACACAACTCGGATTGGCACGTTTTTAAACCAAAAAGGAAACCCTACAGTCACATTCAAAACTGTTAAATATTATAATGAGGACGGAAACGAACTGGCCACGGTAGTAGCAGTCGATAAAAAGACAGGCACCGAGACACCTCTACATAAAAGGCTTTTTGAGATTCCTGGAATTTTCACTAGAGATAATTTAAGAGAATTCTTTCAATTCTTAGAAAAACAAGGGAGCTTCTTCGACTATCTATTAGACAAAGGTAGACCTGTTGAAGAGGCCTATTATGCCATATGGGACAGACTGCCAAATGATAGATATATTGCTCCTCACGATTTTCTAAATTTTGCAACAGAATTCAAGCTTTTGTTTAAAGCTGCTAATGAAGGAACAAATCCTCCAAGTAAAGGGTGCGAACAAGAGGTTAGAGTCTTTAGATTTAGCGAAGAAAAGAAAATTTCAAGATTTAATAGAAATCATAATAAAAAAGGACATTGCGTTTTCACGGGGAGAGATTTTAAGAAGCAAGAAGAAAGACTTAAAAAAGTGATTAATGGAGAAGATGTAACATCTTTCTTTTTAAACTTGGATTTTAATATTATTAGCAGTGCACATGCAGCAGATTGGGAGGGATACGAGTCCTCATGGGAAGATTACGAATCTCCAAAAGAAGAAAAATCTTCAGCAACCGATTTATCGATTGACCTAAGTAAATCCGAAGAAAAAGTAGCCAAGAACTCTAATAAAGAGAAAACAGATCAAATTGAAATTACTCTTGAAAACAGAAGTAGAGCACTCAACCAAAATAGTACGGTAGAAAACTTTGCAGACGCACTGACAAAACCAAATACAACAGAAAAAGGAATATCAAGCTGGCTTGGTCAGGTCAAAAAGAGCCTTGAAGATTGTCCACCTGAACTAATCGACAAACTGAGAAGCTCTCTTGACCCTAAAGATCATGCATTGGCCGATAAATATGAAGAAAGCCGCGCCCTGGGCGCAAAGATGCTTGAAAATGCTGAAAATTGTGGTAGCGGGTCATTAAAATCATGCATTCTAACCCATGAAGTTAGAGGATTACTCCCAACAGATGCCGAAAAACTGGAAACCTCAATACAACAAGATGCTGTGATACAACAGTTAGCTGATATCAACGGTGAAGTTAAAGAAACAATGAATATTATTTCTGATGATGGCGAAGTAAGTGTAGTCCAACAAACAAGAAAAGAAGTAGCTGAAAACGGGTGGAAAGATCTTAGAAATCATGAACAAGACCCAAGTGCATACAAAGATTACTCAGATATAAAAGATCCTGAGGAGAGACTTGCTGTTATTTCAGCTGATTTAGAGTTTGCAGCTGCCCAAGATGGAAAAAAACTCACCCAAGAAGAAATACTTATCCTGGCCAATCAAGTGTCTCAATCTGAGGTTCCAAGAATTAACTTTCAAAATGCTTTACCGAATAGAAAAGTAAAAATTCCAAGCTCAAACTCAAGTTTTACGCAAAAAGCGAGAAACTCATACAGAACAAGAATTAATGAATACAAAGTTAATCAAGAAATTAAGGCCAGAAAAGAAGAAATCAGGCAGGAACTTGGAGAAAACGCGACTTTTGAGAAACTCAGAGAGGCATTCAAGAATGATCCAAAAATTAATAACCTAAAGACAAAATTAGACTCCTTAAAAAAAGAAGGAAAAAAACTCAGAGAAGAGACCGAACAAAAAAGGGAAGAAATAAAACAAGACTTGTTCCCTGATGAATTCCCTGGTCCTTCTCCTACCCCTCCCCCACAAAAACCACGCAAAGAAACACAAGGAAGAGGTAGGCCGAGTATCAATCCTAATGGAGGTGGCCAAAAAAGAGCTTTTAGGCCAAGAGGAAGAAGTGGTGGTCGATCAGGAGGAATTTCACATGGAAGCAGCGGTGGATCAGGGCCAGGCAGCTATTCACCAAGTGATTACTCTTATAATGATAGCTCTAATGACAGCAAGCCTGCTTCATCTCCAAGTGAAAGTGAAGTCAAAAAAGAAACCTCTAAAAACAAAGAAAAAAGTGATCCAAAGCTAGTCAGTGGCCAAAAAGAAGAAAGCAAAAAGAAAGATGCCTCTGGGCTGTCTTCCGAAATAGACGACGCAATTAATAGTGACACTAAGAATAAAAAGAATGAAGAGAAAAATCAAAAACTTAAACCAATCCAAGAACTCGTGAAGAAGTTGAGAAATAAAAAAAGAAAGTGCCTAAGACCAGGGAAGGAGAATATTTATTTGACAAATATGGCCACTTTGATGGGAATAAAACGATTGTCAATTTCAATGTAAATCTTTTAGATCAAAGTGATAATATTATACAGACAGTTATCAGCAGAGGATTAGATGAGCCACTTTAAAAGACAGATTTTATATTGTGGACAGTTCTTTAAATGAGCTCGCAGAATTTAGATTTCAGGGCAAAAGGGATTTCAGCTTTACAGTAACAATCCCTTTTCAGTTCAA
>JACKAK010000014.1 GCA_020635115.1 Halobacteriovoraceae bacterium
TTCTTCAAGCGTTTTTCAGAGCCACTTTATATTGGAGAATTTAATCCTCAGGCAAAGGCACCTAAAATTATGGTCGACGTTAATACCGCTGTGAAAGAAGAGTTTACAAATAATGGGAGATACTTGTTTGTATCGCCTTTTGTTATAGAAGGTATTGTTAAAGATACTGCAGATTATGACGCGAGAACATTTTTATCAGGGGCCACAAATGCTCTACTTGACAAGTGGGCCTCTTATGAAGGGACAAGTAACTCAGCAAAAATTATAGCGCCACTACTTAAAAATAAAAGGAAATCTGACTATGATGTAAATGCCGGTTTGAAATATGTTAACAGAAATGACGGCTCCGAGTCTATGCTTAAAAATTTAGTGGAAAAAACATCTGAAACATTAAGTGTTGAAAGTACTGAAGGGAGATTAAGGTTACTTGAATATATCGTAGATTCATTGCGTTTTAATATATTTAATGCACTCTATGAAGGAATAAGTATAAGCACAGATATCGTAGGGAATGAAATTCTCCAAAAGAATATATATGCACCTGCACTTG
The DNA here is from genome assembly GCA_020635115.1 of Halobacteriovoraceae bacterium. Lineage (NCBI taxonomy): Bacteria > Pseudomonadati > Bdellovibrionota > Bacteriovoracia > Bacteriovoracales > Halobacteriovoraceae > Halobacteriovoraceae bacterium. The sequence goes on from JACKAK010000014.1 coordinate 551, forward strand.
AAGGAATTTATGAACATATTACTAATCGAGAATATCTTCCAATCACTGAATTAATGATTGAGGCCTCACAATTTGGTTTAGAAGGTGCGAGTGAAAAAAAATATTTTAAAGAATATCTTCAAAATTTTTCTTCTGTAAGGGAACAATATTTTCCTGAAGGTATATTTGTTATTCCTGAACAAGACTATCTTCAGCAAATTACGAACCTTGATTATCAACCTGTTCATCAACGAACTCGTGCTGATGTCATTAATGAATATAAAGCAATGATGGATCAACGTATAAGAAAATTTGCGAATTATTTACTCAGAATTAGTGATGAAAAAGGGTTTAACTTTGAAAAATGGTTGAAGGAATTACCTACTTATACAACTGACTCTATAGCTTACAAGTATAACGAATTTAAGAAGGCCATCACTGCAGATTATGTTCAATTTAGTAGAGATATTAAAAAAACAGATTTACAAGAAAATCGAAAAGGAATCGAATATCAGCTAACAACAACTGAAGAAATGTCAACCTTCTTGTATATTCTAGATAAATCACTATCACATCTTAAATGGGCCAATTATATTAATATTGTTTCAAGTATTATTACAAATGCTACTGGTGATATGAGTATTGGGCATAATGTTTCTTTAAAAGATTTTCTTTTTAAAGATAAGAAAACATTATTTTCACCAGTTGCACATGAATCACTTGAAAATAGAATCCAGGCCGTGAGCTTATTTGAATATGATCTTCAAAAGATTAAAAAACTAGAAATTACAAAAAAGTTGTTTGAAAAATGTGAAAAAGTTTTAAGAGGAGGGAATGATTAATGAAAAAATTATTATACATAAGTATTTTATCCCTTTTTGTTTTTAACAATTCTTTTTGTGAGGATCTAAGCTCAGTCGAAGATTGTGCAAAATATTTTGAACCTGTAAAAGATTTACAGAAAGAACCAGGGAAAATTAGAATCACTTCCAGCGGTCGAGATGCGAATGTTTTACCTGAACTTGTAAAAGTCTCACATGAAATAGGCCAAATTGCTCATGACCTAGGATATTACGTACCACCTCATATGTTGACATTTGTTCCAACAAACATAATTGGAGCTATGATCGCTTCAGTCGGTTATCCATCTCCTCATTGGATAGATGGACACAAAATAGTAACAGAGGCACCTAAACTAACTGGTGTTATGGAATTTGTAACTGGTGGCAATCCTACTGTAAGATCTGTCTACAAAGATACGACTGATATTTTTGAACAAATTTCGATTATAGCCCACGTTGCAGGACATAATCACGTGAGTAAGTCTTCTCCTTATATGCGTCTTAGACTAGATGACACGATTAAAGCATCTTCCCTGTTAGAGAAGGCCATGAGTAAATATAAAGATAAATATGGATCCCAAGAAGTTGACCATTGGTATCAGTATTTAAATTCTGCCAACTATTTACAAGATATTCTCTTTGGATCATATCATCATGTTGGAGATCTGAAGAAAAAGATTGAACATAAAGAAGTATTTCCAGCAACTAGAAGTGTTTTAAGTGCAATGATTGCATCTTTTCCAAAAGACACACCTGCTTGGAAAATCAAAATGGCAGAACTCTTTGAAGAACGTACTCGTTTTTTTGGAGCAAATGGACATTTGCAAGTTATCAATGAAGGTTGGGCGACATTTTCACAATATCTACTAGTGAAATATCTGGCCGATCCAAAGTATACTTCTTCTCATGCATCTTTGAGATATGCACAACTTTTATCTCACGTTGCTATCGATTTACCTGGACAGAGACTTGCTCAAGTGAGTTTAAATAATCCATACTGGTTAGGCCTTCAAGGTTTTTTCGAGCTCTACAGAAAGTTTAAACTGACTAACGAAATTTCACCGCTCATCGAAAGTCAAAAAGAGCTCAAAACGCATGAGGAAAAATTAAAAGTTGAATTTGAAATAGATAAAAAGTTTGTAGCGTTTGTCACAAATAAATACATTTCAAAATATAATGATGTTAAATGGATAGAAGAAGTTTACGATAATGCTTGGCTAAAGAAGAAAAAGTTTGTTATCGGACGTCAACTAACAGAAAACGAAATCAAAGAAAGGGGATTATTTGATCCACAAAATCCCAAGGAGTATTTGGTCGTACTTTCTAATGATAAAAAAAGAGTTTTAGATAAAGTTAAAGTCCAACTCAAATTAACGAAAAAAATACAACTTCCAGACATCGAATTTATTGATCCAAAATTTAAAGGTAACGGCATCCTTCTTCGACATAATCCATTCTTAAATATGCCTTTAGAAATTTCAAGTGCTGTTCAAACCCTTTACGTTTTAACAAAAATAAATTCAAGATCTGTTTCAATTGAAACAGTTCTTCCTTCCACATGGTTCCCAACTCCTGAGTTACCTTTTTCCATTCCTGAGGGGATTGAAAAATTCACTGAATCAGATTGGCAGAAATTTCTTAAACAATTTGGTGCAGAAGATAGGGCCAAAATTGAAAAGAGCATAGATTTAAAAATGATTAAATCTATTGCAAAAAAGCAAAAAATGCCAACAATTCCAGCGCTTATTTCAGTACATACCGATGGACAAGTGGATGCATTTATCATTGAAAAAGAAGTAGAAACAACTGAAGACGAAAATTTGATTGCAAGTGGATATGTTGATCCACTTGAACAATTTATGGATAAAAAAGTAATTCCTCAGAAAATAAAGATCAATCTCATTAAACTACCTGAAAATTTTACTGAACAGCTAAAAAGATTTATCAAAATCTATCAAGATGACCTCTCCATAAATTTTGATCCTAAGTATTGGATTGAATATAAAGAAAAATGGGAATCGATAATGACCACAGAAGTTCATTCGACCTCTGTTTCTGATCACAATTTGGCCCCTCAAATTCCCGTTCTACACCATGTCAGTTCCGCTGGGCAGGCGATGTTAGAATTTGATCAAATGGCAAAAAGAAGAATGGATAATGCGATAAAGAAAATTTTAAGTGGAAAAGCTCCACTCATTATGGGACAAAAAGGGGTGCAAGTTCCTGCATTGCCAATCATTCCTCATTTCCATAATGATACATCTGTTTTAAGTCAATTAATGACAAAAATGCCTCCATCTCCAATTGATGGTGAAAAGTGGTTAGCTGGTCTTGGTCTTAATGAAGATGAAAAAAGAACTTTCCATTGGATTAAAGATCTTAATACGCAGGTAATAGTAATTGATGCTGATCCTGGTACTTTAATTCCAATTCCTCCAAAGCAAGAAGGCGAAGGAAAAGGAGAAGGTACGGAAAGTGATGAATCGCAAGAAGGTGAAGAAGAGGGAGAAGGACAACAAGGAGATGGCCAGGGAGATGGTGATGTCAAAAGTGTTGAAATTCCTTATGAAGCATGGGGACAAATTTTAAAACAAGAACTCAAGCTAAAAAATATTAGAAAGACTTTTGGAAGGTCACAACGACCAGATACTGAAAGAGACGGAGTCGTTCAACATGATCGTGATCCTATAATATGGGATAAAACTCTAGAAGAGGCCTATATTCTTGGTATGGCCAAGTTTGAGGCCGAGGGTATAGAAACATCTGAACTCGACGATATGGACATTGTAGAGGAAGGTCTCTCAAGAATGAGGAGGGAAGAGTATTATACTAAAACTCAAAGGCCCATTATGGAGCCAGACTTTGATGCTGTCGTTGTCTTCGCTGTCGACATGTCGGCATCGATGGCCAATGTTCTCTTTCAGGCCAAGAAATTTGTAAGAAATGTGGTTGCACTTCTTAGGGCCAATTATAAGAATATTGATGTTAGGTTTGTCGCATTTTCTTCAGAGGCAGTGGAGCTTCCTGAAAGAAAGTTTTGGAGTTCGGATTTAGGCTATTCGACAACATATTCAGAAGGTGTAAAAAAATCTCATGAAATTTTAGAGGAATACCCTAGATCTCGCTTTAACAAATATTTTTACCTTATTGGTGATGCTGGAAACTTCGCAAGTGATTTTGATAAATATATTGCAAGTTTTGATGAACTTTTAAAGAATGTCGATCATTCTGGTTTTGTCTATACGGTTGAAGGCTGGGAGGATCCTCAGTTTCTTAAATTAGTTCAAGATTATGGCCAAGGTAAGGATAATTATGACTATACAGAAATTGATTCAAACGACGCATCTATATTAAGAGCTTTACGAGATTTATTTTCAGAGGAATAGTTCTCTGGCCAAATCCCCATTGGCAAGAGGAAGGGGTTCAAGGATGAGAAAACCTTCCTCTTTTTTTTCTTTTCAACTTATTGAAATTACAGGGATCAATAGTTTTGGGGAACTTCATGTAGCAAGAAAGAATGGCAGCAATGAGTATTGTAACTATTTAAATTTTGGTTACAAAACTAAAAATTTTGCCTTCGTCCTGATTGATATTAGAATATATGTATATGAAAACATACGCCCTTTTGGCCCCAATTATTTTTCTATGGACTCTGATATCATGCAATAGGATTTTTCAGGAAAGTAAAAGTATCGACCCATCTAATCTACCGGCCTTTCTTGAGACAGTTGTAGGTAACCCGTTGGTAGACTCATACAAATTTCTTGATGTTGACAAAAATAATAAAATTGAATTTACAGAGGCATATGTTCAAACGATTAAAGCAGCTAAAGCAATTGATGATCAAGAATTTTCAGAAGAGTTATCACTTATCGATTATGATAATGATCACAAGATTTCAATTTACGAAGTTTTAGAGTTAAAAAAGGATATGGCCGAAATATTCCGACTACAAGATGGCGATTATCTCTGTTCAAATCAAGAATCTATAGATGAGTTTTCTGCTTTAACCAGTAATTTCTATTATTTTGATAATTTGTGGGTGGGAAAAATTATAGAAAAAAAGAAGGAATTTCCTTGTCTTGGAACTAGTTTTAACTTGCTCCTTTTCAGGGCGATTGAGGCCATGGATAGAAATAGAGATGGATATTTAAGTGACGATGAGTTTGTAGCTCTTTACGGGAATGCTTTAAACTTTGAACAATTTAAGAAATTCTTTTCTCAGATGGACTCTTCCATCAACTCTGATACATATTTTAACTTCATGCATGAAATAACTTATCCTGAAGTTTCAAGAAACAATATGTGGCTTTACGATTATACAGGTATTTTGAAAAAAACTATTGAAGTTAATAATTTCAATCAGTATAGCGGACTATACGGCCTTACTTACGATTCAGTACGTTTTGGAGATCAGATTGATGATATTTTAGAAATGATAAAAGCAACTCCCGTTGAAGATTTATCCGATCTTAGTCCAGGAATATTCTCTCATTTTTCAAGGTCGTTTACATTTTTTTTATTTTACATGAATACGACTAAGAACTTTATTAAGCAAGACCAAATCTATTTGGATATTTACGAGTATGATGTTTCTGAACATCCAGAACTTGCTCGGTTTGATTTGAATCAAGATAAAACTTACAATTTTATTGATAAGCTAGTTATAGATTTTGTTGCACAGGTTGCGTATCTTAACAAGAAGAACGTTTGCACTTATTCTGTTTGGGGCAGACCTTTTATGCCAATTGATCAGATATGTGCGAAAGAACAATTGAGTGAAACGAAGTTTAAAATAAATATAAAAGAACTTTTTATTAAAGATATTGTGAATGATGCAAAAAAAGATACAATAAAACTTACATACCAAATGATGGCGTATGGGAGATTTCCGCTTTATCTTGAGTTACTTACAAATAGAACGAAGTATTTGGAAAATTTGAGTGAAAGTTCTTTAAATAAAATCATTCAGTCAGATCTAAAATTTGATGAATTCTATAGTCAAGGGCTATATAATATGAATCAGTATGCCAGAGATAGACTTACTAAAGAATTTACTAGTTCAAAAGATGTTGTTTTTGATATTGAAACGGCTTGGTTAAAATATTTTCCTGATGATTTGGATGAGTATTATTCTCATCAAGATAAAGTTCATAGAAAAATAATCGAAAATGAATATTATATTCAATCTATAACGAACAATTATTTTTCAAATGATCAGTTTTTAGAATTCATGAAAACAAGAAATTTACGTGACTGAAATCTATTGATCTAGGAGTGTTAAAGTTTACTTTTTGCATTGGGCCCTTTTAACACTGTCCTATCCCAAGCGACTGATTTCTTCTTTGGTGACTGCTGAGTGCAGCTGACCTATTACTTAGTCTAGCGTTTTCTAGAAACTATTGATTCAAGAGTGCTTCTGCTTTTAAGAAAAGTTCAATATTCTCTCTAGAGATTTTATAAAAGAAACTGAGATTTCGAAATGTCTCCTCTGTCCAAACAGGGATGTAATCTTCCCAATCTTCAGTTTTGAAGAATACATCAAGAAAATGGCCAGAAGAATCTACAAGATCATCAAGAATTTTTTGAGGATTCGAATTTTCTTCTAAATTAACTGAGTAGATAAGAGTAGTAGGGTTTAAATGCGTATTTGACTTTGAATGAATTCCAATCGTTAGTATCAGTTCATCTGGATAGGTTTCTCCATAAACGAAAAAACTACTATCTTTTATTTCTAACTCTTTTGCATAAGTTGAAGCTAAAAGTTTTGATAATTTATCTCGCCACTCATTAGGGAGCATTATAGGCATTTCGGCCTGGTCTTTTCTGCATAGCATTTCTTACCTCTTTGAATCTTTTGCGGCGTCACTCTACACTAAAAGGACAGCGCTTTCAAGGTGACAATATGCATAAAAATAGAATTAAATTTATCCTGGGCCCTATGCTGAAAAATACACAATCACGTGATTTTCTTGATTTAGATGTAATTGGATTAGGTCAAGACTCTATCGTAATTAAGGCGCGCCAAAATGATGATGAATTCCTTACCCATTCACAAGTCATAATTATGCTTAATTCTGGAGATTATTGGCATAATTTCCCCTGTAAACTTTCGAATCTTTTGAATGTTGAAGAAAAAGAAGATAAAGTGAGCTGCTTTACTTACCAAGTGGAGACTCTTGAATTAGATAAATTTCAAGAGATATTTAATCAAATAGCTTAGAGAGGTAGTGATGTCAGTTTACCTATTATCTGGGGCCAGAACCCCAAGTGGACAATTTTTAGGGTCTCTTTCAACAGTCTCTGCACCAGAGCTTGGAGCAGTGGCCATAAAATCTGCAATTGAAAAGGCCGGAGTTGAAGGAAGCAATGTAGACGAAGTTTTTATGGGAAATGTCATAACCGCCGGAGTAGGACAAGCTCCAGCAAGACAGGCAACTATTTTTGCAGGACTACCCGAGAGCGTGGGGGCAACAACAGTAAATAAGGTTTGCGGATCGGGTTTACAGAGCATTATTCTCGCGGCCCAATCGATAAAGGCAGGAGATAATTCTCTCGTTGTCGCTGGAGGGATGGAAAGTATGTCTTTAGCACCTCATTTATTACCAAATAGTCGCACTGGAATTAAATTTGGAAATGGGCAGTTAAAAGATTCTATGCAATGGGATGGATTGTGGGACGTCTATAGTGATCGCCCTATGGGAAATTGTGCTGAAGAATGCGTAAATAAGTTTAAATTTACAAGAGAACAACAAGATGAGTTCTCCATAGAATCATTTAAACGCGCTCAAAATGCAATGAATGCTGGATATTTTACCGATGAAATAGCTCCTGTTACCGTGAAAGGCCGTAAAGGAAATATTGAAGTAGCGCAAGACGAAGGCCCTTTCAAAGCAGACTTTGAAAAAATACCCACTTTAAGACCAGCTTTCGAAAAAAATGGGACAATTACAGCAGCAAATGCCTCTACTATTAATGATGGAGCAGCAGCGGTAATTGTAGCAGGTGAGAAATATAAGGAAAAAGCAGAGTTTAAAATACTTTCATATGCTAAGCATGCTCAAGATCCGACATGGTTCACTACTGCACCTGTGATGGCCATGAAAAAAGCACTTCAGAAGGCCAATCTAACACCCGACCAAATTGATCTTTATGAAATTAATGAGGCCTTTGCCGTGGTGGCCATGGCCGCAATAAAAGAGTTAGAATTAAACCATAACAAAGTGAATATCTATGGTGGAGCTGTAAGTTTAGGACACCCCATTGGATGTTCAGGAACACGAATTATCGTGACCTTGATGAATGCTTTAAAAAGAACGTCTGGACGCTATGGTATGGGTTCAATATGCATAGGTGGAGGAGAGGCGTTGGCAATTATTATTGAAAGGATATAAGGAATTTAAAATGGCCGTTGCCCTTAAGAAAAAAGTCAACCCAGCGAAGAAAAAATCAGGTATCAGAAATTTTATGCCTGGAGAAGTAATATTTAATGATAATGATGTTGCTGAGTCGTTGTACATTATTCAAAAAGGGCAAATTAGGTTATATAAGCCAAAAGGAAAGGGTTTTATAGAAATTGCCATTCTTCGCTCTGGGGAAGTGATAGGGGAGATGGCCTATTTTGATGAAAAATCTCGTCGGAGAAGTTGTTCAGCAGAGGCAATTACGTCTGTGGATCTTATTGAAATTTCATTTCCGGCCTTTGCCAAAACAATGTCAAATCTCAATCCTTGGTTTAAGACAATCATAAATACTCTGGCCGACCGTCTTAGAAAAACAAATGATAAAGTAAAAGAATTAGAAAGCAACTCAGTTGGATTTGGTTCTGGTGGGAAGGTCGCTGATTATAAATTCTTTCATACAATAGATATTCTGAAACTTCTTTCTGTTTTACTTATGAGTTTGAAAACTCACGGAACGGCCAATAAAAATACATACACTATGAGTGTTGATAGATATAAATTCTATGTGTTCGATATCTTTAATATATTAGAAGTCAAAGTCGAAGAATTTATAAATTTGCTAACTAATGAAAAACTTATTGAAATGTTGCCTGATGAAAATAATATGATGAAAATAATTAGAGTTGAAGATATCAACAACTTTAAATCAATGCTTCATTTCCTTAATAGTGAGAGACAATTAACTGATGATAAAAAAAGTAGAGTGTCTTTTAAATGTCAAACATTTCTTGAGCATATCCTACGAAAGCTTAATAAAGAAAAACCTTCAGAGGATGAGTGTTTATTGCAGATTAATGATATTTTAACCGAGTTTAAGAGCAGAAATTTACCAATTAGTGAAGAGGATTTAGAGGATGCTAAGAAGATAGGTCTGGTTGGAGATACGATGGTCGATGGCAATAATGTCTTATCAATTCAAGTAAAAGCAAAAAAACTGCGCTCGGTATTTTCAGCTTTAAAGTTTACTAATGCCATTGAAAAAGTAAATGAAGTAAAAAAACATGCTCCAAAATATTAATCTTTTCTATTGAAAGATTCTTTAATTGCCTCCTTAATATCTAAAATGTCCATTTTGTTATATCTGGATAATTTTTGAGTCTTATCAGAATCTATTGTTTGGTTTAGAAGTTCATCGCGTAAAATATCTAATTCATTCGTGTTTCCAAAAATCTCTTCCCAAGTTTTGTAGAGTCTAATTTTGTCATTTATAAGATTTAGCATAACCGCATCTACTTCTTTAATTCTTCTATTAAAATAACCTATATCATCACATTTGCCTGTCGTAGAAGTATTTTGGGTGATGCTTGAAGAATTGATAGCGATAATTCTTTTCACAAAATCATTTAGTTGTGATGGATCTGAAATGTTTCTCATCTGCTGCAATTCGTTGGGTGTTTCACAAAAAACTTCTACGAACTCTAATATTTTATATCTATTGTAAAATCGTTCGACTTGGAAAATATAGAGTGAGCTCGCTAAATAACGGTATGATTTTAATAATTGTTCTCTTTTAACAATATTATTTGTTCTCTTAAGAAGAACTTGATTAGGTTGAATAGAAATACCATTTTCTAAAAGAGAATTATCGATTTGTTCTTGTTGACATGTCTTTGTTATATTGAAAAAAGGAACGGGTTCAGACCATTCTTGATAGACACAGTTTCGTGAAGAGTTAAAAAATGATATTTTGATAACAAAATCTATCGCAAGTTTATCGATTAAATCGTACTTTGAATCTTTATTTAGATCATAAGGTGCAAGTTCTGGATAAGTAATTGTATCAAAAGATTCAAGCCTTTCATTTCGATTGGCCAGTCTTCCCAAATCATATAATCTTGAAATATTGCTATAGAAATGGCCATCATAGTTAAATTGAGAAATGGGAGTAGAGAGATAATTGAGAAGATACTTTTCATCTAGTGAATTATAGATTAATCCAGTTGCCCCTACAAAAAAATCAAATAGTCCCTGCATTGTATTTGGAGTATTTGCAATTGATTGTTCGTCAATAAACAGTACTCTTTTAAGATTTGCTGAATAATCATATTTCCATGGATTTTCTTCAATTTTTTCGGACTCAGAAATTGAATTTCCATAGAGACTGCTAAACTCGTTTAATTCAATTTTTGCATTTTTATTTTTATCTATTACGGATAAGGCCTTATAAAGAATGCTATTATAGTTTGATGAGATACATCTAGAGCGGTTTGAAAATTCAATCAATTTTCCCGCCCAATTTTCGTCATAATAATAGTAGGACTCTGTCGATTGTGAAAAATCTTTTAGTACTTCTTCATCGCTACAATCAAATTTACCATCTTGTTCAGAAAATAAGATTTCTCTAGTACGCTCTAATTCTTCAAATTCTAAATTAGATATTTTTTTATCTCCATCTGAGTCAATTAGTGCTAAATCACTTCCATCTGAATACGCTAAATTGATGCTCGACTCGGCCTTTAGAGTTTGAGTATAGGCCTCTTGAAAGTTTATGTTTCCATTTGCATTTGAATCCAAATATTTTGCAATATTTGTAAGTGGATTTCCGGTACTTGTATCCATAGTGTCTTCACCAATTTGACACGAAGAAATCAGTAGTACTGACGGGAATAACAAATATATGGATTTAAACAATTTCAAAGATGTATCCTCCATAGTCTATTCTATAACTGATTTGAATAGTAGGAAGTAAAATTAGTTCAGCACACTTAAGTTATTGTAATGTCGATATATTTAAAAAAGAATTAAGTTTTGAGCTGAAAGAATTTATAGGCAGTCGGCCAATAATTATTCTTAACAGGTTGAATTTATTTGTATTTGTTCCATGTGTGTAGAATGCTAGTCGAAAAAAGTGACTTCAAGAATTTTCTTTGACCTAAGAATTGAATTTATAATATTTATTATTTAATGTCAGGTTCAAAAAGCATATATTAAAAATTGACTCATTTTAGATTCATTAAATTGTTAGAAAAAAACGATATGCTTTTTATGAAAAGAATTATTACCTTTTTATTTTTATATTCAAAAATATTGTATTCAGATTCAGCGATGATTGACTTGCCAAGTTCACCTCAATATTTAAAAGATCTTGAGAAACGTAAGGAGAAAGAAAGAATATTATCTGAAATATACTACAATCTTCCTTTGAAAAAAAATGATCAAGAAATCTATTTTTTAGATAGATATAAATTTTACCAAGAATATTTTAAGTCAGAATTGGATTTTCTGAATAGTTATAAAATATCAAATCTTCAAAATCTATCACCAGAATTATTCCTTAATAAAGATAAAAAAAATGAAATTTATATTCAAAACGTATCTGAATTCAATGAAATATTTTCAAAAAGATATCCAGAAGAGTCAATTTTGATTCTTGAAAACAAAATGATAGAAGTTTTTAATAGAGAGACAGACTTAAATATTATTTTCTCAGAAATTAGAGAAATTCATAAGAAACAAAAAATTAATAATTCTGACTATTTAAATTTTCTTATTGGAATGACAGACGTAATTACATCTTCAAGCTGGTTAAAAGAATATGGAGATCAGTATAAGGTCGATGATTCAATTAGAGAGAACATTTTGAAAGAAACATATATTAATTCTAACGGGAATAATAATGTCTATCAATATTTTGAATTTCCTAGAATTATTGAATTGATGTTAACTTTAGATAGTGAATTAGATGTTGTATGTAGGGTAATGAATTATTTTAAAGATAGAGTTAAAATATTTCAGAAGATGTAGACAATTATGACTCAAATATTGCTAAACTTAGTCGCTGGGTATTAGAGATCACCGAGATATTTAAAAACAGAAATTTAACTAATGAAATTTTGAAAAATAAATGCAGCTCTAATTTAGGTATTTTTGATGATTTTATTGAAGCAGAAAGAATGGGATACATTAATATTGCTAAAAATAATTATGAGGTAGGAGAGAATTTATTATCCAATTCAAATATAACATCTTTAGAGAGTCTTTGCCATAATAGTATTGAGGCCTTGTACATATATTTTAGGAATATCGAGATTTCAAAAAATGAGACTTCAATACGAGATGATTTAATTTCAACAGAAGCATCATGTTTAATTAGAAGTAGAATTGATCCAAATAGTGAAAACATGAATACAAGAATCTCTTATATTCAAATTGGTAAGAGTGATATCATGCTAATGTCTCCAAATGGAACACCTTTAGAGAAATTTAATAACAGTCTCTTAAAAATATTGAAACAAACGAACCCAAACTATAGAAATTAAAAAGTATACCATATTAATAGGTTACTTTTTTAAGTTCACTAGTTTAGTAAAATGTTTTAGCTTAAAAATGTTCGTTACTTAAAAATTGGTTTAGTACTTGTAAATTATTTGTACTTACTTAGAGATTAAGAATTTACATAGACAGTTGGAGTAGAGAACAAAATAAATAAAATTTTAAAACAATATGTTATTAGATACAATCAATAAAACTAACAATGTTAAAAACTTTATTTAGGTGCAAATATGGATGATTTTAAAAAAATTCTTTCAAGAATGATAGAGCTATTAAGAGATGGTGAATTTCCGATGTTTAATATTCTTGAAATTATTATTTCCGAAAATAATAACTCTTCTTATCGTAGTATTTTCTTGGCCATTAAGGATGATGTTTTTAATGATGGAAAATCAATGACAGAACAGATGAAGCGACATCCTGAACTATTTCCAGAGAAAATTATTGAATTAATCTCTATAGGTGAACAAACGGGTGAGCTAGAAGAAGCGCTTAGAAAATCTGTAGAGCTTCTGTCTACAAGTAATAGTCTCTAACGTATTAATCAGAGGTTGGTAAATATTGAATTTGATATTTAGTTACCTTGGTGTTGTCAATAATATATCTTCCATACAACCTAATCATATACCCTGATCGATATTCAGCAGGAGTCCCTTCCACCATAAATTCACTTGCACTTTTAACCTTTACGTTTTGATTTATTTGCTGGCCAATATACTCCCATCCGTTTCTTTGACTAGCAGATACTCCAAGATCTGCTCTTGGGACAATTTGTCCATCAATCGACAAATTGATTGAATCCTCCAAAGGCTTACTATTAAGAAGCAAATAACCATAATAAATTATTGGTTCTCTTGTAATAATTTCTAAACATTCACCAAAATCTAATCTCGCCGTACCAAATAGTTGTATAAGGAGACCTGTATATGAATCGCCTCTTTCTGGATAATACTTTCGATCTCTAGTTGTATATCCTAGATACTGCCATCCATTTGTTGTGCTTTGAGGAATAATATTTCCATTTGTATCTTTGACTGTAATATCGTTAACATCAAAATTTGGAACATTAACAGGCGTAATGGCCCAATGGTCATATTTATGTCTAATCTTTTCAGATTGTATATTATTATTAATTTCTTCAAAAATTCTCGAAAAACTTTGAGTGCAAATATTCCAGGCATCATTTTGAGATGGATTTAGTAATTTGGATACTTGTTGATAACCATATCCAATTCTATATCCACTTTTACACTCACTATGAGCAGAAATACTCATAAATCGCAACTGTTCAGCATTCATATTTGTTTTTAATGCATTAAACTCAGAGACTTTTTTATTAATATATGCATTTTTTTGACTGAAAGTTGCATATTGACCAGGTGGAATATCATAAGCAATATCACCCGTAGACATGACAACGATAATTGTATAGGCGTTATTTCTAAAAATTCCATCCCCCCTAAGATCATTGAGAAGTTGTCTGGCCCTTTCTACACCTTGCTCGTATCCAAAACCATTACCAAGTTTTGGCATCAATTCCTTTAAATACTTTTTAGGAGTTACATTTTTCATTTGGGTCAAAATTGAATTTGCCTTACTACTTGTCCAGTCCTGAGAATCCTTTATAAAAAATAGATTTTGATCTTTTTCATCACTTAAATAGTTCATCGGAGCAATCAGAACATGTTTTTCAAATTCTGGTGAAAAACTATCCAGAATTCCATTCAGTGCATTTATAGTAGAATCATCTATGAATTTCGTACTAGGTGAGTTATCCCAAACAAATAAGAAATCAACCTTAGGTTTGTTATAATTAAAATTATTATTACAACCTGAAATGACATCAGATCCTCTTGTATTAAGAAAACTGTTTTCATCCACATTTTTCTTCGCAACAAAATCTTTTTCACCACAAGAGACAAGCATAATTAATAGGAAAAGATAATTTTTCATATTTACTCCACGACAGTCTTTTTTTCGGACTTTTCAGCAATAAAATTAAGCAGTAAAAAGATCTGGTAATTTTGTCTCTATTCTTATTTCCAGGACTTAGATTTAAACTGATACAAAGCAATATTTTTGGAGGATTTTTATGTCATATAGCTGGTATTACGTTGAAGGAAAAGATCGTGTAGGGCCAGTAAGTCAGGCCGAATTGGCAGATTTATTCAAACAAAATAAATTAAAACTCAACAGTTATATATGGAGAAATGGATTCACAGACTGGAAAAAAGCTCGAGATGTTGAAGAAATTTGTGAACTATTCATCGAAGTCGAAGGAGATACTTCCCCGAAAAAAGTGTCTCAAATTCCTGAGACTATTATAGACAGACAATTTTCTTGGGATACAGTTGAAAAAGACCACAAGATTTTTTCAATTAAAATTGGAAAAGACAGAGGTCATCCAGATACGGAATATGGGCCTTTTAGCCTTGAAGAACTTAAAAAACTTTTTGATCAAAAAAGAATAAATGAAAAAACATATATTTTCTCCCCAGGAATGGAAAATTGGGTTTTTTTAGGTGATATAGACATCTATGATACATTTTTTTCAAATGTACCACCAATTATCAATGAAGAAGATAGACGGGGAAATTTAAGAAGACCATTTGTTGCAAGAATGTTTTTTCATGACACAAAAAAAGTCTACGAAGGAATCTGTCGAGATATTTCTATTGGCGGTCTTCAAGTTCTTGTGTCTGATTTTCCTGTTCACGTCCAAGAAACAATTGCAATTAATGTCCATCCGGAAAACACAGACTATCATTTCGTAGCAGATGGGGAAATTGTTCGTATATTAGATGGTAATCAAGGTTTTGCCCTGCGATTTAAAGATTTAGGTAATGAAGCAACTTCAGCTATAAAAAAATATCTATCAAACACTTGAATTTTGGCAGCTCTGTTGATGTAATAGGCCCTCAGAAAGAGGATTGGATGCTGTTATGAGTTATAGTGAAACTCTCATAGATGGGTTTGGAGAAATGAATATTCTTACTGGCAGTTTTGTCAGTGGGGAGAATGGTGAACAAGTCTATTATAAAAAAATTTTCCACAGACAAGTGAATCCTAGTTTTCACATTCTTTTTTTACACGATTTTCTCGATTACCATGGACGCTATGAAACACTGGCTCATCAATTGTATGATCATTTTGATGGAGAATGCTCGATTGGACTCATTGATTTTCATGGACATGGATTAAGTAATGGTATGAGAGGACATATCAATTCATTTGATACATTAGTGGATGAACTCCAATTTTATCTGAAAAATTGTCTTGAAGAAAAATTTGTATTTATAGTGGGAACTGGACTAGGTGCTACAGTTGCTCTTTCTTTAGAATTAAGTGGAGTTTCTGAAGTATTGCCTGTCATAGGCCTGATACTTGCTAATCCATTATTGAAACTAAATATTGACTTACCATCACTCATTCGTGGTTTTGTGAGAAGGGAAAATTTCGGTTTAAGAAAAGTTAAAATGACTTTTCCTTTTAATGGACACGATATTATCGATGACAAACAAAAGGCCGAAGAATATGACTCTGACCCATTAGTGTCAGGCCAGTTTTCAATTGCGTCATTGATTGAAATTGGAGACGCCGCAAAAAAATTGAGATCAAACGCGTATTACTTGTCTACTCCGACTTTATTTCTTGCGTCAGATAACGATTATCTAAGTGATATTCAAACCCTTAGAATGTTCCATAAGTCTATGAAAAAAGATAAGACTAGTCTGTTTGAGTTTAGAGGTGTAAAACATGATCTATTCAATTCTAATTCAGTTGATGAGTATCTCTCAAAAATAACGAAGTGGATAAAGGATCAGATTCAAAATGTTTAAATATATTTTTATTTTTTATATTTTAGTTTCATCGATTTCATGCTCTCAAATTTCAAGAAATAACGTAACCGAGAGCGAGCTTATTGTTGAAGATGGCCATTACAAAGGAAAACCTTTTAAAGAAAGAATGAATTTCAATCGAAGATCTTGGTATTTTGATTTTACACTAGTTTTTGATGTACTCTGGGTAGATTTAAAAAAACAAGAAAATTTTTCAAAATGGCTTTCCACAGAAGAAAGCAAGTATATACAAGAATGTGATAAACTTTATCTGACATTAATGTATGAAAAATCCCCAGGTCCCCTAAAAAAGTCAAAATTCAAAGAACTAGTAGATAAAACAGGTGCAAAATTTGTTGAGCTTGCTGGTTTTAAAGAACATTTTAAATCTCATGGTGAATATGTTGATCATTTGTTTCAATCATATGAACTAAAAGGCCTGTGTTATTATAAGGATTCAAAAGAAAAGCTCGATATTTCGTTTGCAAATTTTCCAAGTACAATAGTCTTCTGATGGCAATTCTAAGTTAACACTCTGATTTTACGTATAGAGAAAATTATTCCTTACTTTTTTCCTCAAGGTGTCGATAAGAACCTGAGGAGTTAAAGGTTTTATGGCCAAGATTGTGAACAACATCGATAAAAAAGGCGAAGTTATTCTCAAGCGATTTGGGAAATATTTGCTTTTAGACCATCTTGTAAATGGAGGGATGGCAAAAATTTGTCGAGCTAGATATCTTGATGAGCAAGTAGACAAAATTGTGGCCATAAAAATGATACAGGCCCGCTATAGTGATGATGAAACATTTCGAAAAATGTTCATGGATGAAATCAAAGTAACTTTTGGGTTGATCCATCCTAACATTGCTCAAACTTATGATTATGGATTAAATGAAGGTCAACTCTATACTGCGATGGAATATGTAAATGGTAAGAACCTTAAAGAATATCTAGAGAAATTAAAAAAGAAAAAATATGTTTTTCCTGTTGAAATCTCTGTATATATCATCTCTCAGGTCTGTCAAGGACTACACTATGCACATAATTTTACAGATATGCTCTCTGGCCAAAAATCAAATATCATTCATAGAGATATTTCACCTCATAATATAATGTTAACCTATGATGGGGCAGTAAAGGTCATAGATTTCGGGATCGCTAAAGTTGATTCTAATGAAGATTCAACAAAGGCGGGAACAATAAAAGGAAAATTGTCCTATTTGGCCCCTGAATATCTCGAAGGCCTAAAATTAGATCATCGATATGATCAGTTTGCAGTTGGAAATACACTATGGGAGATGCTCTGTAGTCGTAAACTCTTTAAGGCCCCGAATGAGATTGCTGTCTTAAAAGAAGTGCAAAGCTGTAAAGTGCCTCGTCCTTCTTCTATAAATCCAATTGTTCCAAAGGAACTCGATGAAATAGTTCTGAAGGCCTTAAGTAAAGATCGAAATAAAAGATATGCAAATTTAGATCAATTAAACAGAGCTTTAGTTGAGTTTTTATATAAAAATTATCCAACATTTAATCCAACTGATTTAAGTTATTTTGCAAAAGGTCTTTTTAAAAAGGATATTGAAGAAGATAGAAAAAGGCTCTTTGAATTTGGTAAAATAGACGTATCTAGTTATATCGCTGAAGCAAAATATGAAACTCCAGAATCGATTGGGGGAGAAAAAAGTGCGATAAGTATTACTAATGCTTCAAAAATAAAACAAGCACATGTTTTCGATTTTGGTTTTGATAATGCAGTGAAAAGCAAAATAAAGTCTGACAAAGAGGAAAAAAAATCTGAACAAGTTGAAGAAGAAAATAACCAGAGGATTAAGTTAGATAAAACAAAAACAGGTGCAAGTATAAATAAAGGTAGAAAAACTAATTCTGTTATTAAAAATGGTGAAATTAAAATAAATAAAATTCAGGATTCAAATCTTCCAAATGGGCCAAAGACAATAACAAATTCAAATAATTCTCTTTTAGGAAATAGATTTATAAAAAGTGGGGTTATTGTAGCTTTGCTTGCCGTCATCGCAATATTTGTTGTAATTCCTGCATTTAAAAAAGTTCCTGAGTTGAGTGATAAAAAGCCTCAAACTGAACAACAAAATCTGACTCAAGAGACTTCTCCAAAGAATAACGAAATAAAAAATGAAACACCCAAAGTAAAATTAGGGAAAATCACACTTAAGGGATTTGATACACTAAAACATAAAGTTTATGTTAATGATGAGAAAGTAAAAGTTAATTCATTAGGGACGTTTTCATATCCTTATTCAGATAATATTTTCATAAGAGTGGAGCAAAAGGGGAGAAAGCATTTTGTGTATCATCTTCAATCTTTTAGCGAAGGAAACTCAAATATTAGAATTCAGTTACCTGACATGCCTCCACAAAGTTATGCTTTTTTGAAAACAGCAAGGAATTGTTTTAAGGGTAAGATGATGTTTGAAGTATTTGGTGAAACGCGAAGTATTGAACTCCCAATAAGAGACAAAAAGGGGATTGCAATACCATTGCTTAAAGATGGACGAAACATCGCAAGTCCATTTCGAGTTATTCTGATCGGAGAGGATAGTAAAAGACCCGATCAAGAAATTGAAATAATACCAAAAAGTGAAAATGAACTCATAGATATGTGTGAAGTAATTTATAAATGATGAAAACTGTTATGAATTCTGAAATTGAAAATACTAAGTTAAAAGTCTTTTTAAGAACTGTTCTTATCGTTGTAGGATTTATCAGTTATTACATCTATTTGTATAAGTATACCTACCATGTTGAAGTCTATATTCCATATTTGATAGCATTAAATATTCTTAATATTGTAACGTTGTACATTGCAAAGAAAGTAAGCCTTAAAGTTGCAACAGGTATTATTTCTTTGACGGCCTACCTCACTTTAATGATTTTGCTTTATGCGGCAGGTTCATTAAATTCACCCGGGGCCTTTTGGATAACGGCCATTCCTGTTTTTCACGGCACTTTACTTGGACGTAAATATACAATGCCTTCATTTATTCTTTCTTTGTCTAGTATGCTTTTTCTTTATTTAATAGAGCCATATCGAGAAACTGCTTCTTTTATTAATACTTTAGAGTTTTATCAACAAGAGAAAGTCAGAAATCTTGTACTCTTTTCTTGTTTTGTTTATTTGGTAGTGAGATCATACCTTAAAATAATAAGTAATTCGCAAAAGAAAATTAGAGATAAAAATGATCAAATAGATACACTACTAAGGGTACTTGTTCACGACTTAGCATCTCCTCTAATGATACTTAAATCATATTGCAAGAAAATATTTAGTTCAACAAACTTAGATCCAAAAATTGTGCATAAATGTACAACTTCACTTGAAACAATGGATGAATTACTTGAACATGTACGTATTAATAAGGCCATTGAAGACGGAAAAATTCGATTAGAAATGGAAGTTGTTAATTTGGAAATGTGTTTGGAAGAAGTCATATTCATGCTTGAAGATAAGGCCAAGGAAAAAAATATTGATATAAAATTATCTGGTGAAAAGATTGTCACAGAAATATTTGGAAATAAGCAAATATTAAAAAATCAAGTCTTTTACAATTTACTTACCAATGCGATTAAATTTTCTTATCCTAACACTCAGATTAATGTCATAATAGAGCATGAAGAAGATATTGTTTCAGTAAGCGTTATTGATCATGGAATAGGGATGCCTAAAGATATCCAGGAAAATCTTTTTGATGTAGGATATAAAACTTCTAGAAAAGGGACAAGTGGCGAGGCGGGAACAGGTTATGGTATGGGACTTGTTAAGTCTTATCTTCAAGAAATGGGTGGAAACCTTGAGGTTGATTCTAGGCCAAAAGAAGAGAACCCACAGACTCATGGAACAACCATGAAAATATTATTTAGTGTCTATCGAAATCAAAAAATTGCGGCATAGTTAATTGAAGAATTCAAAATAAATCAATAATAAATTCACAACAATCATTAGAAAAATAATACCATAACTAATAATATTATATGTTTTTGAGTTTGTGTATGTTCCCATAATGTCTGGATCATTACACAAGTTAACAATATATATTAAAATGAGTGGTATAAGAATCCCATTTACAACTTGAGACCAGATCAGAACTTTGAATAAATTGATGTTGGGAAGAAGTACAAGTATTGCACTAATGACGATGAGAGAAGTAAAAATAGTAAAAAAGTTCGGAGCTTCTTTAAAACTTTTATCTACTCCAGACTCCCAACCCATACCTTCACAGACATAATAACTAGTTGCAAGAGGAAGTAGTGCAGCAGCAAAAAATGAAGCATTGAAAAGTCCAACTCCAAAAAGTAGAGAAGAAAATTCTCCGGCCAGAGGTCTTAGGGAAATTGCAGCATCTTTGGCATCTTTGATCGTAACTCCAGATTCAAACAGTGTGGCCGCACAACAAACAATGATAAAAATGGTGACAGATAACATGAAAAGACAACCTACAACAACATCAACCTTAGAATGCCACAAATGTTTTACTGATATACCTTTTTCAACAACAGCAGATTGGATATAAAACTGCATCCAAGGAGTTATGCTTGTTCCCAACAACCCGACAATAATTGGGAAGTCACTAATTTTAATATCAGAAACGTTTGGGACAATGATCGCTTTTGAGATTTCAAGCCAATCTGGAGAAATAATAAATCCTGAAATGATATATGAAAAATAGATAGTACAACCTAATAGAAAAATTCTCTCAACAATTTTATAGTTACCTTTTAGAATCAGTAGCCAAACTAATATACTTGAAATTGGCACTGAAATATATTTTGAGACACCAAATATTTCCCCTGCAGAAGCAATTCCAGCAAATTCTGCCATCGTATTGCCTAGATCAGCAAAAATTAGAAAAAACAAAGTGTAGAAGGTTATTTTAAGGCCATATTTTTCTCGTATCAAATCGGCCAAACCTTTTCCTGAAACAATACCCATTCTGGCCGACATTTCTTGGACCATTATGAGAGCGATTGTTATTGGAAAAAGAACCCATAGGAGTCTATATCCTGTGTTTGCTCCTGCAAGCGAGTAAGTCGCAATTCCACCTGCATCATTGTCAATATTAGCAGTAATGAGACCAGGGCCTACAATACTAAGAAGTACTATAAATTTTGCTATAAATGGAGGCCTATTTTTAAAAATCTCCACCCTCTACCTCTCATTAAGAAGCCAAGGAAGGACATCATCAACAGAGACAATTCCTAAGAGCTCATCAGTTTCGTTTACGATTGGAATATTTATTAAGTTATACTTACTCATAACACTGGCCACCTCTTTCCAATTAGAATGTGGAGGAAGAGATTTAATATCACCAGTATTCATAATGTCTGAGATTGTGACATCTTGTTTTTGAATGAGTAGTTCTTTTAATGTACAAGTTCCAAGTAGTTTATAGTCTTTATCAACAATATAGAGATCATAGACTGTTTCAAGATCATCGTGTTTTTCCTGAATTTCTTCGATTATTTGTGATCTTGTTTTCTCAGGGGAAATTTCAAAGAATTCAGTTGTCATTAATCCACCTGCAGAATTCTCTTCGTATTCAATAAGTTCAGCAATTTCTACTTGTATTTCAGTGTCTTCAATATTTGAAATGATCTCCTTAACTCTTTTTTCTTCTAGTTCACCGAGAATATCTGCCGCTTCGTCAGTTCCCATATTTTCTATGATTTTTGCTGCCTTCTCTGAGTTAGTATTTTTAAGAAGGCCAGCTTGCATATCTTGTTCTACTTCAGTTAGAGTGGCCGCTGCAAGTTCAGGATTTAATGATTTAAAGATAAGCTGTCTTCCCTTTGAATCTAGGTCTTCTAAGATATCAGCAATATCAGCAGGGTGGAGTTGACGAATATCTTCATCTCTTAAATTTATTTCAACATTTTTACTGAAAGATTTATCTGGAATTGTGTGAACAAATTTCCAGCTTATTAAAGTATCGCTTACAAGATAATTTGATTTTGGGGCAAAGATTTTAACTATAAAGTCAACAAATTTCTCTAGCTCCAATCTTCTAACCATACTCCTTAGACCAACTTCTGCGTGTGTAATTCTTAAAAATTGTCCAATTTTTATGAGTTGAATATCATTTACTCTGATAACTTTTTTTCCAGAAGTATCAACAATTTGCTTATCCAGTACAACTTTTCCCACAGGAGGATACTCGATTGTCTCCCCAGCACTTTGCCCTCCAAGGATATTTTTAAAATTCATTTTATCTATAGTTTTAGTAAATGTTCTACTTCTTCTAATTTCAGAATTTTTCTTGATAATGATTTTTTTAGGTGAAAATTCTACGACCTGGTCCCAAGTTACATAAAAAAATTGTTGATTTTGGATATAAAGCAATCCTAGCACCATTGGATAGACTTCACCATAATCAACAAACAAGTCTTTTAGTTGACCATATCTTTTACCATCTTCATTAAAAATAGGTATTCCTATTAGATTTGAAAAATGGATAACTGAATCTGTAAATTTACTGAAAATGCTCATTATATATTTCTTTTACTCTGTTTAAAAATATTGTTTTTTCTCATGTTTATCAATTTCAAAACTTCAGCAGCAGTCTCTTCAATGGCCCTATTTGTTACATTGAAGACGGCCCAGCGCTTATTTTCTTTGAATAAATCATTGGCCCACTCAACTTCTTCAACAATTTTTGCTAGCTCAGCATAATCGCCCTTAATATTTGAACCAAGATTAGAAAGTCTATTTTCTCTAATTTCTTTAAGTGATTGAGGATCAATGGTTAGTGCCATTATTTTTCGTTGATCTATCTTCCATAAGTCTTCATTTGGTCTCACTCCAGGAACTAAGGGAATATTGACGACTTTAAGTCCATGCTGTGATAAGTAAACTGACAATGGTGTTTTTGAGGTTCTTGAAATCCCAACTAATACAACATCAGCTAAATGAAGTGACTCTAAATTTCTTCCATCATCATGATTTAAAGTAAACTCCATGGCCTCAACACGTTTAAAATATTCATCATTGACTTCATGAAGTAGACCAGGGACAGACAGAGGAGATTGTTCAAATACATTCGAGAGTTGGGTTAATATTGGACCTAGTAAGTCAAGGATTCGTATATGTTTGATTCTTGCAATATTAACCACGTATTCTCTCAGTTCACTATCGACAATGGTATACACAACAAGGTCATGACCAATTGCAACTTCTGTGAAAATACTATCAATCTGTTCAATGCTCCTCACATTTTTAAACCTGGTAAAAAAAGCATCTCGGTCTTTGAACTGTGCAAGTGCTGCTCTGGTCATACTTGTTGCTGTTTCTCCAGTTCCATCAGAGATGACGACAATACGAATATTTTTACGTGGTGCTGACATATAAGACCTTTACAATAAATTAACCTTAGTAAGCTACTTATCGGTAAATCTATAAGCTATTTGACACTTTGTGTATCTGTTATTCTTTTTAATATCAAAGCGTAATAATCGGTGAAAACTAATGAATTGTCACAGGGGTCAAGCGTTATTTTGGGGGTTATTTTATTGAAAAATGTTTTCTGAGACTTGGCCAATTGCCTAGTATGAATATAGATTAGTTCATTGAGTTCTTCGATTGTTTTTATTTTACCTTGAAGAAAATCTATTGTTTCTTTAGGGCCTATACTTTTTAGGGGGCGACAAGAACTTGCATTAATTTTATTAATTATTTGAGAAATTTCATCAATTAATCCATCTTTATGCATTTGATTAATTCTGTCTTTTATCATTTGCCAATGTTTGTGTTTGTTGGGGCATAAATAGATATTCAAAAAATTCCATTGCTTATTGGCCGGTGTAGAAAAATCGTATGGGGAATTTTTATCAAATTGATTTTTTTGGTCTGATATTTTTTTACCTGAAACCCAGAAGTATTCTACAGCTCGCAAAAGTCTGTAATGATCATTAGGATGAAGCTGATTTAAAGAATCGGGATCATTTATTTTGAGAATATTGATAAAGGGTTCAATTCCTTCTTCTTTGTAGGTTTGTTCAACTTTTTGAGAAATTTCTTTTGGTGTGGTTGGAGTTTCATACATTCCTTTAATCAGGGAGCGTAGATAGAACCCGCTTCCACCAACTAATATTGGGACTATTCCTTTCGAATGTAATTCAGCAATCTTTTTTTTTGCCAATTCTACGAAATCTGATGAGTTAAAATCACTATCAATTTCAACAACACCCATAAGGTGATGAGATATACCTTCTTTTTCTTTATCGCTTGGCCTAGCAGTAGAAATAGAAGGTTCCTTGTAAAACAAAAGTGAATCGAAATTAATGATCTCACTTTTAACTTGCTGAAGATGAAAAAATTTGGCCAATTGAATAGAAAAGGTCGTTTTTCCTGAACAAGTTGGGCCAAAGATATTAATAATACAGTTCATTTAAAAAGAGTTCCTAAAAGCTCATCATCTAAAAGGATTGTACACTCGCTTAAATTTAATGCCTGGTCAAGTAAGTCCTTAGTAAGAGAAAAATTTTTAGGAAAAGTGGCCTTAATTTTTTTTATAATAGTTTTAATCTTGGAAATATTGGCCAAAGGATTTTTATCTATTTCAAGAAGAAGAGTGACAAGAAAATTATCGATATCTAATGTTTCAAGTCCCTTAGGTACAGTTCGCAAAGCATAAAGAGAATTTGAAAGTTGATCAATTTCAAGACCTTTTTTTTCTATCCATGGTAGGATCTCTTTCGTATTCTTTAACATTAATTTCAGTGGGGCACTTATAAGCAGGGGAACTATATTTTCATCAGCTATTTCATCAACAGAAAATATATTGTGTAATTGATGTTCGATAAGGTTCTGAAGTGAGATTAAATATTTTTCTTTATACAATACATAATGCTCACCTATCTTAATAATATCAATCTGTTCTTTAATGGTTGTATTTTTAAAAAATTTATCATTGAGCAAATCGATTTGTTCTGCCAATTGAATGTTTTCATCCAACTGAATTTTTTCTTGAAAACTTTCATTCTTAACACTTGGTGCTGGATTTGGATTAACTCGAATATTTTTCTTCAAGGTTGTAGAAATCAACTGATAAACGAGACCGTAATCAGTGAATTTCACATGGATCTTATTTGGGTGAACGTTGACATCCAATTGATCTTTTGGAGAATTAATAAAAATGCAATACTCACCACTCACACCTGGTCCCCAGATTTCAGATAAGTTTCCAACAATCATTTGATGTAGAGATTTATCTATAAAGTAGCGATTGTTCACAAATAGAAATTGTATTTTTTTTGAATTTCCTTTAGTTGCATTTTTAGTAAAAAAAACTTTAACTTGATATTCACGATATTCTTGATCTATTTCAACAATATCCTCAAGTTGTTTACTTATACTAAACACCTTAAATACTCTTTTTTTCCACTGAGATACTTCTACCGGAGTAAAAATTTCTTTATCTTTCTCATCCCAACTAATCGAAAATTTAATATTTGGTCTAACGAGCAAAAAACTTTGAAGTATTTTAAGAATTGCGTTTTTTTCTGCTGCCTGTGATTTATTAAACTTTAGCCTTGCAGGGGTATTGTAAAAGAGATCTTTGATAAATAAAGAAGTGCCCTGACCAGAACCACTCAGTTTAACATGTGAAAGAGTTTGACCCCCATGAATAATGATCTTTCCTCCGGTTCCATTTTTTGGATAACTTGAACAAGTAATTCTCGAAATACTGGCAATACTTGCTAAGGCCTCTCCACGAAAACCAAATGTATTTAAATGATAAAGATCTTCGAAATTTTTTATTTTTGATGTAGCGTGCCTGCAAAAGGCATAGGGAAGTTCTTCAAAAGACATACCACATCCATCATCAATAATTGAAATAAGATCCATTCCGTTATTAATTATGTGAATATTAATAAAAGAAGCTCCTGAGTCGACAGAGTTCTCGATAATTTCTTTTAATAACGCTGATGGTCTTTCAATGACCTCTCCGGCCTTAATTTGATCAATAAGATGCTCTGGCAGAAGTTCAATTCGCATTTTTGTTGTAGTATGTACTTGGCCATATTCCATGGTAGAGGTCTACCACGATGAAATAAAAAAGTCTTTTCTTACTATTCTCGGTAAAAATTAACTTGGTTACGTCCATTTTGCTTTGATTTATAAACAGACTTATCGGCCCGAATAAATAAATCTTTTCCAGTGAGCACACCTTTTCTATAATCTGAGACACCAATTGAGAGTGTTACCGGAAGTCTTTCATCTTTGTAAACAAACTCATATTCTTCAACGACTTTTCTAAGACGTTCAGCGATTTCAAAGGATTGCTTTAAGTTTGTTTTCGGTAAAAGAATGACAAATTCTTCACCTCCCCAGCGGGCGAAAACGTCCATATTTCTCACAGCGTTGCTTCGTATGACATTTGCTAATTCAGCTAGCACAAAGTCTCCTGCGTCATGTCCGTAATTGTCATTAAGTTTTTTAAAGAAATCTATATCAAACAAAATAAGAGAAAGAGGGTCTCCTGTTACTTTTGACTTTTTAACTTCAAGTGTTATTGCATTGTCAAAATAACCTTTATTAAAACATTTTGTCAGACCATCAGTATTAGCTTCCATATTCAGCTTATCATATGTCAGTCTTTCAGGATCACCCTTAGGGAGGTATTTCATCGCGATACTACCAATTTTAATTATATCTCCCCTGCCAAGTTTAATGGCCTGCTCAACTTTTTTATTGTTGAGGTAGGTTCCATTTTTTGAACCACAATCTTGGAGAACGTACTCACCATTATTTTCTATGAGCTCAAGATGTTTTCTTGAAACTCCCTGAAACTCTAAAGGGATTGTCGTGTTTGCACTTCTGCCTACACTTATTTCTGGATCAACTAAGTCAAACATTGTTCCATTTAAATCTCCCCCAACGATTAGAAGGGCAGCGGGTTTTTCTTCAGCTTCTCTTTCAGCTGTACTTAGTGCTGATTTTATATCGGTTAAGATAATTGTCGAGTCTTCTGGACGGGTTTTGTTTTTTTCGTTCATTCAATTTCCTTCTGAACACCATTTAGAATGTACATTAATTTTATCCTTAGGAAATTTTAATTTCAATAGGGCATCTTATCAGGAGGCACCAAAGTAAAGTACTTGATTTAAATACTTTTTAATGTATGACAACGATAAACTGGCAAAAATTTAGGACGAAATTCTGATTACTTAATGGAGAAAAGGACTATCTAACTATTCGAATTCACGCTTCTATCAACAATATAGTAGAATCAAAGCATGAGCTTAATTTATACTCATTTAATTTTAATTTTAAGTTTGACTTTGATTTTTGTATCATGTGGAAAAGGAAAAATCGAAGTTAGTTCGGTTTCAAATAGTGATGATACAATTGTTAGCAACGATCAGTATTATCTCAAATTTGTTAATTTTCCAATCCATTCAAAAATGAATACAGTGATTTCTCCAACAATTATCGTGGAAGTTGTCAATCAAAATGGAAACAAAGTGTCCGATTACAATGGTCAAATTACTCTTTCAATAGATCAGACATATGACCCAAGTTTAGGAAATGCAACTCTTCAAGGAACTCTCACTCAAGTAGTTATAAATGGGGTCGCTTCATTTAATGATATTATGCTTGATACTGCCGGTTTTTCGTACAAAGTAACTGCTTCTAGCACTGGACTATCAAGTATATCTTCTCATGAATTTGACATATTTCCATCCAATCCAGTTTATAGATCAATGGGTTTTAATTCCACATCAGCTCTACAAACAGATAATTCTACAATTGATTTTGATATTGTAGATAATGTAATAACTTTTTCAGAAGATATATCAACGAATGTTGGAATTGGAGATATTATTCAATATGATTTTGATTCAAATACTATAATTGATACTTCAGACAAACTTGCGGTGATCTATGGTAGATTTAGTAAATCTTCTTTTGCTGTAAAATCAATTACAGGTCAATCTTTAAGTAATATTTCAGGAGTTCTAACATGGTCGATTTTTAGAGCATACACTAGTTTTAGTAATGCGGATGCCGGAATAGAAAACACTGGAATCGATACAGATCTAGTTGATTTTGATACACACTCTCAGGGTGAGGATCTGGTAAGTGCTGATGTTGTCTGGAATGTTGCACTTTACGCTGACTCCAACGAAATTCAAGATAGAACAGTTATAGAAGGTTGGACTACGGATAGTTCTCATTATTTGAGATTTTATACACCTTTTTCTTCTCTAGATGTTTACAGTTCCCAAAGGCATGCAGGAAAGTGGAGTGAACAGGCCTATCAAATTAGGAGTACATATTGTGATTATGGCCTTAAAATTAGAGATAAATTTGTACATTTAGAGGGAATGCAAATTGATTCCTATCAATGTTCAACTGGTTATTCACCTACTGCAATTTGGGGAACACCATTATCAGGAATAATTCATATTAGAGATAATATTATTAGAAACTCCCAAGCGGCCTCTGTTACTTCTGTTAGCACAGGAAAACCTATAGGTATAAATATTGAGGGGGCTTCAGCTTCTATATGGTATGTTTATAATAATATAATCTATGATTTCTACAGAGATGATGGAAATGGTACAGGGATAAGAACAACATATTCTCAAGAACATATCTATAATAATACACTTATAAATAACTGGGTTGGGATAAATGCAACTAATAATGGAAGTACAGTAATAAATAATATTGTACAAGATTCAGTTACAGATTTTACGGGTACTTTTTTGTCTGGTAGTTCTTATAATATTTCTGATATCTCCACACCACCTGGAACTAATCCTCAAACAGGTACTGTTTTATTTTTAGATAAATTAAATCATGATTATTCGCTTGATTCAGCTGATACAATTGCAACAGAAGGTGGAACAAATCTATCAGGAGTTGTAAGCTTTCCTTTTTTTCGTGATATTTCAGGTTCACCTAGGGGTACGAATTGGAATATTGGGGCCCATTAAAAAATGTATGTTTATAGGTCTGAATTTTTCCTAAAAGAAGTTCTACAGAACTGATAAAAATTACCTGATGATTGTAAACATCGAATTATTGTATTAGAAACAAGGCGTATATGTGAGGGAACTATGAATAAAATATATTTACTTGCCTTGACCTTAGTTATTCTACTACAAAACGCTTTTGCATCAGGATCTATTGAGAGCAAAATACTCAAAAAGTGGGACGAATTTTTCGAGCTTGAAAATGAAACAATTATTAAATTGATTAAAAATAACACTAGAAAAAGCGTTGTTGAATATTTAAATTTGACATGTGATTCTGAAAATAAAGTAAGTAGAGTAGAGTCTCAATTAAAACACTACCCAATTGATCCCTTAACAAACTATTCATTTTCTGATCCATATTCCTATACACCGTTTATCGATTATTCTTATCTTTTCAGTTATTACAAAATGAGTACTAAAGAAGGCCCATTGTGTGATTTTGTCATTGATAAAAATGGGGATCTTCAAGCAGACGAAGTAACGTGTGAGAGAGAGGCTTTAAATACTACCTATCTTCTTGATATGTGTTGTAGAAAATCAGACTGCCCTGAAGAGCTTAATGCTAACTTTGATCAATCTGAGACAACAGAAATATAGTCTGAAGGCCAAAATATTCGAATCCCAAAAATCAATGTAGCCTATAAGAGTGATCAACATCTATTTTGTGAACAGTAATTACAAAGTCATTGTTGTCTAGTTCATAAATGACTCGACCTTTTTCACTTAATCTTGAAGAGTAGAGTATTTCATTATTTGGCCCGGTCATTATAAGTTTATGATGTCGTTGTCCTTTTGAAAGACCTTTTGGGCCATAGTTTTCAATTGTTTTTTTCCATGAATTATAACGAGCAACAAACTCAGGGTGAATACCTCGTAAAAGAGAAGATGAAACTTTGTCCTCATTTACTTTGTATGGAGTAAGTGGTGTAAATAAGACGAGCTCCTCACAACGTTTTGAATCTCCCTTATGTGAATTTTTGCTATTTCCTTGAATTGCAAACCGAAGATGAGTCGTTTTATAAGGTGTTAATTCTAAAATCCGAATATATACATGAAAACCAATACGCTCAATTTTATATTTCACATCAAAAAACTTCTTAAAACTTTTTGTTTTCATTGTTCCACTTAATGTGTCTAAATCGTATGCATATTCATAGTCAGATAATTTATTGATAAAACCATGATACTTTTTGTATACCTGTGGGTCATTTTGAATTTGCAGTAAAATTTTCTTTATTGCTGAGTCATCAATTGTTATTTTCACTTGATCTCTAGGAGGCGTCTTCAAAGGGGCCGGTATAAATAGTTTTTGAGCATCAACGACTACATCTTTCGTTTCAATATGATTTTGACGGGCATTTGTAAAATAATTGAGTGCTTCTTTTCTATTTTTAATTTCTGGCCTTGCCAAAAAATCTCTGGCCAGAGGAGTTTTTAAAACATCAATGCGTATTTTCCATTCTTCATATTTTTGAGTAGAAATTAATTCAAGAGCATATAATTCATCAAGGAAATTATTTAAAATTGAAAAGTCCCAACTATAATCCAATTGAATAAGATCATCGATGGAATCTTCCAAGACTTTATTAAGAGAAGACGATTTATTGATATCTTTTTTTAATGCTTGATGTGTTTTCCTAATAAAATGAATTGGTAATTGATCTATGAGATTTAATAGATGATTTCCATTTTGAAGTGAAAGGTTTCCAAAAACATTTCTTAAAACCTCTTTACTGTAAGCTCCACTTCCCATTGGATTAGAAAAACCGGACCCCAATGTTTTCTCTTCAAAAGAAATGACATATTGATTAAAAACATCTGAAGACAGTGGAAACTTTAGTAAGTTATATAATTTGGGTAGCAACTCTGAGTTTTCAACTGCTAACTCAAAATTGTCAAATCCTGGATAACCAGATTTATGGGCCAATTCAAACATTCCATAGAATAGCTTATAGTATTTTAGGGCCGTTTCGACTTCGTAGATAGTTGAATTTAATTCTGAAATATTTAAATCCAATTTTTTTACAATATCACTAAACCAAAGATAGTGATCAAGGTTAAAATTATGGTCTTGATAAGAATGAGAAAGTTTGTATGCAAACATTCCAACAAAAGCATTTGGCCAAACATCATTTTCATTTTTGTAAGACATGACAATTTTAGGTAATTCATTCATGGTGAATTTCAAAAGATTTTCATTTGAAGGAGATTTGAAATTGGGGATATTGAAAACCTTTTTGGAAAATTTCGCATCTAGGAGTTGAAGTGTTTTAGATTTATTTAAACGTGTTCCTATGTTATTTCCAAGTTTATTAACCTTCTTAATTTGTGATTCCATGATGTTAGAAAAATTAACTAAAATATTGAAGATATTGTTTTTATTGATTAATTCTTGAGACTCCAATTTAGAGAGATCAACACCAATGCTCTTTAGTGCCTTAATACTTGTCATGCTGTATTCATTTACCATTTGTTGGGCAATAAAATCTGCTGTAAGTAGCTTTTTTGGAATACTTTTTTTGAACATAGACAATTGTTCCTTATTATTTAAGGCCAAAATCGCAGTGCTCATCAAATCTGCAATAAAACTTTTACCAATCGTCATAAACATATAGAAGTGGTAATCAATTTTCCAACCATTGATCTCACATTTTGTCACATATTTTTGGAATATTTCATCAGCTTTTTCTCCAGATGAAATTAAAATCTCATTAGCTTTTACCCAATCTTCAATAAATATTGAATCCGTAAAAATTGAGGACCATCTAAAAAAATCGCTAAGATTAGATTCCTGAAGAGCTAATCTAAAGTCAAATGCTAAGAAAAATCGTGTGTATGGTGTAAAATCTAACTGTGTAATGTTGTGTTCATCGAAGAATATACTGTATTTGGGCGAAAGAGGAATAAAATCTCCTAACCCATAATTAGGATCAACATCTCTAAGAAATTTACTGCCTTCCAATGTGTTTACTGAATGATTTGAAAAAATCTCTGTTGGGTTAATTATCTGTCCATAATCTAAAACAAGCATAGAGAGATCTTCTTCATTTTTTGAAAAATGGTTCAATGTATCGATAATTTTATTCAATATAATTTGGTAGGGATAGTCTGTATCAATCTTCTTAACTGATTTTAGTCCATTTATTGTTTTGCTTATGAGTTCAGGAGGATAAAAACCTTGGGCCATTAAATCTGCTAAACTTGAAAGACTTCCAACAGAAACTCCAGGTATTCCATTTGGATCAATTCCACCTAATTCCAAATTCAAGAGTCCTTGATAATTTTTTGTCTTTTTAAGTTGTGATGGATCAGATATTGCAATGAAGTTATTTTTTAAAACTTGTAGAAGAGTTTCTTTAAGAGAATAATAATCATCTGAGT
Source organism: Halobacteriovoraceae bacterium (assembly GCA_020635115.1). Classification (NCBI taxonomy): domain Bacteria; kingdom Pseudomonadati; phylum Bdellovibrionota; class Bacteriovoracia; order Bacteriovoracales; family Halobacteriovoraceae; species Halobacteriovoraceae bacterium. The sequence goes on from JACKAK010000014.1 coordinate 33,341, forward strand.
CTGCTAGTTTTGCCTTGATAACAACTTGATCGTTTTTGATTGAGTCTTCATCTGCTGAATAAACACAAAGGGAAATCAAAGAAAATACATGTACTAAAAAAATAGATAAATTCATAGAATCCAAACTTTTAAAAATAAGCGGAATTTATAGCATTTAATGATGAAAACTAATAATTTGAGTGAAACATAAGAGCGAAAAATTGTAAAAAATTTATCACAAAGAGAAAAATTATTGAGAAAATCAATAAATTAAATTTTAAGTCAACAGAATTTCTACAGCTGTTTTCTTCCCAAGAGCAACTCCTGGCTGATCAAAAGCATTTATATTGAATACTTCTCCCATTGCAGCTGTAAGAGTCTCAAAATATAAAATCATAGCTCCAATATTATGCTCATTTAATTCTGATGGTCTTAAATAATTAAACGGCCGCCCTTTTTGTTCTAAGGCCCTCATTGTTCCCCTAAGTTCAGCATGAATGATATGAGAGAGTCCATGTGGAGAAATAAGCTCAAAGGTATTACCATCAAGATCATTTTCTAACGAGAAATCATGTGAAAAATTATCAATCCCTATGAAAAAAATATATTTGTTTCTTGGGCCATCCATAAAAAGCTGCATTTGAGAATGTTGATCAGATGCTCCAACGGCCGCAATAGGTGTTAATCCTATTTCTACTGTTTGGTTGTCTCTATCTTTTTCTTTACCTAAAGATTCGGCCCAAAGTTGGACAAACCAATCAGAAAAAGATTTTAACCTGGAGCTATAAGGCATCAAAACAGTTTCATTTATCTTTTTATCATAGAAATATTTGAGAATTAGACTTTGGTGAATAATATCCGAATTTTCTTGTTTAGTATAAAATTCATCTATGATTTCTTGTGCACCATCAAAAAAGGCCTTGACCGAGTGACCAGCAAATATTGTTGGTATCATTCCTACTGCAGTTAAAACAGAAAATCTTCCACCAATATTTTGAGGAATTTCAATTGATTGGATATTCCACTTTTTTGAAAGGTTGTTCAGTTGGCCATTATTATTTTCAGTACAAAATAAAAAATAATCCTTATATTGCGATTCTGAAATACCTGCATCATTCAGAAGATTTTTTAATATAACCAAACAAGAGAGTGTTTCAATGGTGTCTCCTGATTTTGAAACAACATAGAAAAGAGTTTTTTTCAAATCAATCGCGGAAACAGTTGCATAGAATTCATCGGGGTCAACGTTATCAATAAAATGAAAAGAAATATCTCTTTTCTTTGGAAGTGCAGATAAAATCATTTTAGGGCCTAAAGATGATCCTCCAATCCCCAGTAAAACAAAATGCTTTTTATCTTCAAAACGTTCAAGAAGTCTTACATATTCTGCTTCATCTGGAGCAAAATCGTTAAGTCTAAAAAATCCAATTTTAGAATTTTTGAGCGTCATATCTAGTGATTCAAATAGCTTTTTTTTGGTTGTATTTGAGAAAGTAACACTATCAGAAAGTTTGCAGAATTGATTTTGTAACGCCATCATTATTCCTATGAATACTCTTTTTTTAATTCTCTTGAAATGATTACCCGTTGAATTTGATTAGTTCCTTCTACAATTTGTAAAACTTTTGCATCTCTCATAAACCTCTCTACGGGATACTCGGATGTGTAGCCCACTCCTCCGAATATTTGTACAGCATCTGTTGTCACATTCATGCAGACATCTGTCGCTTTTGCTTTGGCCATGGCCGCAAATTTCTGTCTTAAATTTCCAGAATCATACTGTTTTGCCGCTTCATGAACGAGTAGTCTTGAGCACTCTGTTTCTGTGGCCATGTCTGAAAGCATAAACTGTATACCCTGGAATTCAAAAATCTGTTGTGAAAACTGCTTTCTTTCTAGAGAATATAGGACGGCCTTATCTAGCGCAACTTGAGATAACCCAACAGCAATAGCTCCAATAGTAATTCTTCCGCGTACTAGGGCCGAAAGAGCTATTTTAAGTCCATCTCCTTGTTTACAGAGTAGATTTTCTTCGGGAATAAAGCAATTTTGAAAAATAAGCTCACAAGTAGGGGAGACTTTCCAACCCATCTTCTTTTCTTTTTTTCCAATCGTAAATCCAGGGGTATTTTCCTTTACAATGAAAGCTGATATTCCTTTGGATCCATCAACTGATGTTCTGGCCATTACAATATATGTTTTGGCAATACCCGCCGAAGTGATAAACATCTTAGAACCATTGAGAATGTACCCATCAGTCGTTTTTTTAGCAGTGGTCTGTAAGGCCGCTGCATCTGAACCAGATCCAGATTCAGTTAAAGCAAAGGCCCCAATAGATTTTCCAGAAATTAAATCTGGTAGATATGTTTCTTTTTGATCGTCATTTCCATATTGATTAATAATTGAGGCAACCATTGTGGAAACTGAAAGTGTCACTGCGTAAGAAACTGAGTATTTTGCAATTGTCTCAAGTGTATAGCAAAAATCTAAATAAGATAATTCAGATCCTCCAAATGTTGAAGGAAGTGGTATGCCAGTAAGTCCTAATTCTCCAAAACCAATGTAAACTTCACTGCGAAAAAAACTTTGTTCCTCGTCTTGTTCGAGAGTTGGAAGGATTGAAGTCTGGCAATATTTATTTATTTGATCTATGAGTGTTTTTTGCAGCTCGTTCATTATTTAGATGCCTCTTTTAAAAGATTTTTAGCGATTATCATAATCATGACTTCATTTGTACCAGCTCCTATTTCATTGAGTTTATTATCTCTCATGAGTCTCTCAACAGGAAATTCACGACTATAACCATATCCACCATGGAGTTGAATTGCGTCAAGTGCAATTTTGGTGGCCATCTTGGGCAGGGCCAGTTTTACCTTTGCAGCAGAGACAGGCCCTAATGTTCCTTTCAAATCATATTCTTTTGTAGAAGTATAGAGAAACGACCTCATCATATCAGTTTCAGTAGACATTTCAGCAATCATTTTTTGAATAAGTTGATAATTTCCAATTGATTTACCAAATTGTTTTCGTTCATTTGCATATTTAAGGCAATGGTCTACACATGCTTGTGCTATACCAAGTGATATTCCTGAAATAGTGAATCGTTCTATCTCAAGGTTTCTCATCATATGATAGGTCGAATGCCCTTCTTCTCCAACTCTATTTGCCATTGGAACAGAAGTGTTATCAAAAATAAGCTCACCTGTTGGAGAAGCTCGCATTCCCATTTTATGAATTGGTTTTCCAGCAGAAAAATGTCCTTTACTTTTTTCAAGAATAAAGGTTGTTAAATCTTTTTTTGCTTGTCCTGTTCTTGTATAGACATATGCAATATCGGCGAACTGTGCGTTAGTGATCCACATTTTGGAACCGTTAATTTTGTATTGATTCCCATCTATTTTTGCTTTGGTTTGAATTCCTAATGCATCTGAACCAAACTCAGGTTCACTCATTCCCATACAACCAATATGTTCTCCAGAAATAAGCTTTGGGAGATAGAGTTCTTTTTGTTCGGAGGAAGCATTGTGTTGAATATTGTTTATGCAAAGCATACTATGTGCAAGATAACTTAAGGTTGTGGCCGGACAAACCTTGCCAAACTCTTCCATAGCAATACTTGCAGCTGTTGCTCCTAAACCAGCACCACCATATTCAGGATCTGCAGTTATCCCATGTACGCCTATTTCTCCCATTTTTTTAAAAGCATTGAGATTGAAACTCTCTTCATTGTCATGTTTTTCAGCAAACGGAGCTAATTCATTTTTGGCAAATTCAGCACAAACATTTTTTAGCTCTTTCTCTTCAGGAGAAAAAAACCACATAGATACCTCATCATTTTTTTACTAATGGTCTTTAAAAAAGATCTAAACTTTCTTATACCAATTGGCCTATCTTCTGACATTCGCAAGGCGTTATTTTATTGAAAATTGTAGATAGATGGTGATGCTGTTGCTAAACTAACTAGGAGCTTTTGAATGGAGTCGATTTTTGAGTTTAACTACACCTGAAAATTTTGAAGATTTAACGGTTGTTAGCGTAGAAGGAATATTTCTTTATTGGAAAACTTCTTCTTCATTATGGAAAACTAAGTTAGAAACCCTTCATAAAGATAAGTATGTCATTATTCCACTTAATTGGGGCTTCCATTGTGATCGTACACAAATACCTGAATTTGGCGAAACTAGGCCAGAAACAGATCTTTTAAAATTGTTTAATATCATCGTAGAATTGGGAAAAATTCCCATTTTGCTTCTTCCAATTGGGCCTTGCCCTCTTCAAGTTAATGGTGGAGTTCCTTCAAGCTTAGCAAATCATCTACTTCATGACGATCTTGGTATGAACGTTTTTTGCATTGATAATCAAGATAGATTGATTAAGTTGTATAGTTTTTTTGAGAGTAAAGTTTATATTGGTTATAAAGAGTTTCTCGGATCTCTTGCAAAATATTTGAAAAAACACAAATTAAATCTCTCAATTTGGGGGCTTAATAGTGGGTATTTTAATGAAGAAGGAGTTTTTTGCTCCTTTTTTAAAGATACCTCAAATATATACCAGACTTCGTTTTCTAGGTTTCTTACTCAACAACAAGTTAATAATGCAAGTGAATTAACAAAAGAAGGAAAAGAAAAATTAGAAGAAGACTTTTATCATATGATGTTTGAACTTTATTCATCTTCGATTGAAGAGATTCTTAGCGAATATTGGGAGGGAGTACTAAATATTTCATTTATGGGAACAGGCCCACATTCAACAATAACAAGAATGGAATATAATGATTCGTCGCATAGATATTCTAAGGAAATATTTTATTCAATATCAACAGGAGTAAAGGTTTGTTCAGCAACTCTTTCACATAGAGTTTTTAATAGTATTTTAAATAAACAGATCGAAGATCTCTCTAAAAAAGAAATGATTGGGGAGATTGAAAGTTTGGCCTCCTATGAAGAGGATGATTTAACTGCTCTTAGAACTTTACATTTCTTCTACATGTACTCAGATAATTTAGGAAATTTTGATCAGTCATGGATTGATTCAGGCCTGATTGAGTATTTTGAAAAAGAGTTTAAATGTTGCCATAGAAATATGAATATTGATCTCTTTAACCCTGAGATCGTTGTGGATAGACCTGGTACGTATCATTTCTTTCTAGGAAAAGATGTAAGGCAAAAGAATTTTTATAAAATTATGAGAGGCCCGATGAATGGGGGTAAAATCATTATAGATACTCAAAATTTGAGTAAAGATATTCGGAAAAATATTGAAATATTCATTTTAGAAAATGAACTCAATGTAACTAAAGTCAGATTATTTTGCGATATTGAGTATATTGAGTTCGGTGATGGACGTTTGATACTATTTGATAGTAGTGAAATTCCTAAGGATAAACTATCAACTTTTTGGGAAAAACTTATTTCAACATTTGATATTCTTCATTTACAATTTGATAAAGAAAACCAGGTTGATAAAGTTTGGCAATATCGGGGAACAGGTCCAAGTGAATTAAGTTATCAAGAGATTCGTAGGGTAACTTTATATAATGATACCAGTTACAAAAAGAAAGTTAGAATTCCCATGATGAGAGGATTTGCTCTCATGAAACTTGTTGATGAACAAAATGTAAAAGTAACCTCTCAAGAGGATCATATCGATTTAAATTTTTTACCAAAAAGTATTATATCTCTAGATTTTGGAGTATTTTTATAGGTGTGTTATGGCCGAACTCAATAAACTTATATGCATCTATGATTTTAGACCTCTAAACAATTTAGGGAATTATTACCTTTACTATATATTTGGGCACAATGGGCCAGTTGAGGAAGACTTGCTGCTCGAAGAATTTAAATATGTATCTGATTTAGATGTCGATTCTTACAAAAAATTTCGTATTGTTGGGCCTTTTCCTGATGTAGAAGTTCTTAAAAATTTTTGCCTTAAAATATGCAAATCCATTAATAAAACCTCAATCTCACTTGTCATGGTTGAAGAATATAATAGTTTTATCGAAGAACATCATTCTCTTGAAGGTATCGTGAATAACTTTTTCCTCATTGGTACTAGTTTTAGGGTTGAAGGAACTGAGAAAAGGGGTGGTATTTTTAATAAACTTTTTACTTAAACATTAATATTCCTGTCTTTTTATTTATACTAGGGACATTATTTGAATAAAAATATTTCCTTTTTTCAATGTACTAGAAAACTTCAGAATTTCTTGCTAGTAAGATTCGATGAAATTATTTTTTTTTCATCTTTATTTAATCTTTTGCATTTCAGAACTGTATTCAGCAGTATATGAACACAAATGCGAAGCTTTATTAGGCAAAAGCTCTGCTCTTAAAGAAATATTGAAGTCTGTAGAGGATTCACAGCAGATAAAACGACATCCTCTAGGCCTAGTTTATATGAATTTTGATTATAAAGGTCTGAAATTTAGAATTCATTTTTATCCAGAGGTTGATACTGATTTTAAACAGAAACATGAAGAATTTCCGGCCCATGCACATGACTGGTACTTAAATTCGTTTATCCTAAAAGGTAAACTGGCCAATCATATCTATGAATTCATTGTTGATTCAAATGGGATTTATTCAAAATATATTACGAAACGAAAATTAATAGATGGAAAAGATACATCCTTAATGGTGAAGTCAGAACTCAAAGGATATGTTGTAAAAACTTATGAAGAATTAATTCACGCTGGTCAGTCTTATCAAATGTCCTCACAAATTAATCATGATGTATCAAATCTCAAATTTAATACCATTACAATCGTTCATGGCCCCAGGGATAGAATTGAAAATGAAGCCGCCACTTCGATTGGGAGAAGTGATAGATATGAAACGTCAACCCCAGTCTTTAACCGAGACAGAACTGACTCAAAACTGACCCGCGAATTTCAAAAGCAAATGCGTTCTCTGACTAGTAAAGAAATTGAGTTAAAGCTTGAGCATTGGATCAATAGTTTGCTGATAGATTTGTAAAAAATGTACAACGTACTGAAATAATTGAATATCAAAGAGAACTATAAAAAGTTCATCAAGTGATATTTTAGGGTGTAATTTGTTTACATTTATAAGGATATTTAATACACACATCAAATGAAACTATATCTATTTTACTTTTTTTTAATTTTCTATTCTGGCCTGGTCTTTTCTCAGGATAAACAAGGTCGAGTTGTTAAGCTTGTCAATCATAAAAAATGCCAAAATCTCTTTGCTCGCCCGGATAAATCAGAGATTATCGAGTTAGATAGTTATCAGAGGAAAAAAACTGAACAAAAAGCTATTTCGGTCTTTGACAAAAATGGTTTCAATCAGTCAATTGTGCGCTTTATTGATAAACACACAGATGGTAATGAATTATTAACTCAATTAGGAATTTTTACTAAAAAAATGTCCTCAATTGATTATAAAAATGCAAAGTATCTTCTGGCCTCTTTACCTCGTCATCAAGTTTGGTGGAATAAAGAAAAATCATTATCTTTAATTTTACAAATAAAAGATAAATTCAAAATATTAAATGAAAGAAAATATTTTGGTTTGAGTGAAAGCGAAATTAAAAATAATAGGGTAAAACTTTACTATGAAATTATTGTTTTAGATCAAGTTATTCAAAAATTAGATGAAAATTTATCAGTTGAAGAATTTTTAGAAATGGCCCTATTAATTAAGTCGATTACATATAATAAAAACAATGCAAGTATTACTGAAAATAAGGTTCAAGCTTTAAATTATTATTTTCTAAATAGGCTCTCTCAAAAAGTTTATTTTCCAGGTACTCTATTGAAAAGGAGACTTTTACAGTCTTTGATATCTCAAGAACAATTATCTCAAAATATTTTTGCAGATTTTTTTGAAGAAAAACAATCAATCACGTTTCAAGATTTTAAAATAATCTTATTAGAAATTATGGGACAAGAAACGATTGAAGTCCTGAATTCAGAAATCAGTCTGAAAAAATTCCAAACATTTAAATTTTTCGATGATAAAGATTTGAACTTTAATCAAATCTTGATGTCTTTACATAAAGCATATGAACTTTTGACTATCAAAGAGAATGAAAATTTGGATTTTTTCGAATCTTATACTCTTGTAGCGAGCATTATTAATTTCCAGGACATCTCTCCTGATGAAAAAATTAAACTATTAGAGTATTTCTTTTTATTGCATGCACAGAAAATTGGTTTAAATTTATTTAAATCTCAGGAAACGACATCATTATATTTGCAATGGGTTAATAGCTATATTAGCATACCAAGATTTAGAATATCTTTGATGCATCATTTTTTCTCCCATGTAGATGAAATATCCGATATAGATCTTATGTTTGCACTTATAAACTTGAGAGATCAAAATCACTATTGGGGTGATAGAGGCCCAGATGGTGACAATATTATTATTGAATCTATAAATAATAATTTGGGATCTCATTTTGAATTGTTAACAGATCCATATTGGCTTTCACCTTTAGAAAGGACGGCCCTTTTTGAGTGGTTACAAAAACCATTCATTTTAACAGGTAAAATGAATGTTGAACTGGCCTCAAATAGAATTGAAGAGATTTTAAACAATGTTAACAACTATGTTAAAGATCAATCTGGACTTTCTCAAAATTTGAATAAACAAATGATTGAATATTTTAAAAAACTTCTGAGAGTTTCTATTTCAAAGGCCAGAAGAGTAAATCGCTAATAGGAGAGATCATATCTGGAAGAGAGTTCTTCTGAAAATATTTTTTCAGTTATTTTCCAGTATTTTTTATTATGTTTTCTCGCAATGACATAAGCAGGCATTCTTAATATTTTTTGATATTTTACAACTTCTTTGGGAGTATTTAACAACTCCGAGTATTCTGGCCTACGTAGGTGGGATCTCAAAAAATTTATTTTAAACTTTTTAAGTCCTATTTGACTGCTGAAATAATGCCTTTCACTAAGGTATTTAGAATCAAAATCAAAGTATTTTACTTCTAAATAATTGTTGCCATTTTTATCTAGGCCTTCTTTAATTTCTATTGAATCAGGTTTTAAGATATGAGCATTCTTTGATAGTTTTGCTTGTTTTAATTTTGAGTCAGCATCGATTAAAATGGCCCGACAGTGTTTACATTCTCTAGCAGTGATATCATTTTCAAAAGTACATTGTGGACAAATTTTAAAACGAAACAAATGTCCACAGGGAACATACAACAAGGTTTTAGGATCTAAAATTGCCCCTTTACATTTTCTACCGAAATGTTCAATAACTTCACCATCATCAGTCGTTAGTCCCCAAAATGAATTCATAAATTGACATTTTGGGCATTCAATACATACTGCAACAGATTCTTTACTCGGTTTCTTTTCATTTATTTCAGGCCCATATATATCTAAATCCATTCCCGTATAATCTAAAATAAAGCAATCGGCCTTACCCTCACTGAGTCTAAGACCCCGGCCAATAATTTGTTGATAGAGACTGACTGACTCTGTTGGACGCATAATAGCTATCACGTCTACATGGGGGGCATCGAAACCCGTTGTTAAAACCGAGACGTTCACCAGATACTTAAATTTTCTCTTTTTAAAATCTTTTATAATTTCATCACGTTCAGAATTATCAGTTTCTCCAATGACTAATCTTGCTTGCCCTTGGGGGAGATAACCAAGAATTTCAGTTGCATGTTTAATTGTAGAGCTAAAAATCATGACCCCTTTTCTGTCATAGGCCTCAGTTATATCTATTATATTTTTAATAATCAGTGGTGTAAGTCTACGCTGCTGGTTTAAGAGATCGTTTAATTCAGATTCTCGATACATCTTGTTGTTGACTGTGAGTTCAGAAAAATCATATGAAGTCACAGGAATATCAACCTTGACAGGAGGAGTTAAAAACTTATTTCTAACCATATATTCTAAAGGTAATTCATAAATACATTTTTTAAAAAAACGTTCCTCATCTGATTGATAACCTCCATGAGCGTTTATATTGTAAATATGTCCCATCCCTAACCTATAGGGAGTTGCAGTTAAACCTAGAATGCAGAAATTTGGATTTTTCGCGTAAAGTTTTTCAATGGCCTTTAAATATTGTGACTCTTTCTCATCTCCAACTCGATGACACTCATCTATAATAAGGATACTAAAGTTATTAAAAAAAGTATCCTCTGCTCTGGCAACCGATTGTATACTTCCAAAAATAACTTTTTGTGAAAAATCTTTCTTGTTCAAAGAAGCGCAATACAGCCCAGCTTCAAGATTATAACTTATATATTTGGCATGATTTTGTTCAACCAACTCTTTAACATGGGCCAGAACCAAAACTCTACCTTTGGCAATCTTTGCCAGTTCTGCAATTACTAAACTTTTTCCTGCTCCTGTTGGAAGAACAATTACTGCAGGACATTTATTTTGTTTAAAATGTTCAATAGATTTTTTGACTGCTTCTTTCTGATAAGGTCTTAAGGTATACATTCAATGATTGTATTCAGAGAGTTGGAGTTTGTCATTAGTCAAGTAAAGAGAATATGTTTAAAACGAATAAGTCCTCAGTAGAATTCACACACCTCATTGTCACCAAGCTTAAAATTTTGTAGAAACACTCTTATGGAAAAAATATCTTTCTATTCATTAAATCTTGATGACTTACGTGAGCTGTTTGTTCAAAATGGTTTTAAAGCATTTTCAGCAAACCAACTCTTTGGTTGGGTTTATAAAAGAAGAGTATACAATCCAGAGCTTTGGACAAATATTTCAAAAACTCTAAAAGAATTCATTTCTGAAAAAATGGACTTATCTCTACCCAAAATTGTTTGGCAAGGAGAAAGCAAAGATGGAACGAGAAAGTTTTTGGTAGGAATGAAAGATGGACAGAGTGTAGAAGCTGTTGCAATTCCTGCAAAGGATAGACTCACTCTTTGTCTTTCTTCTCAAGTTGGTTGTGCAATTGGTTGTACATTTTGTCATACAGGCACCATGGGATTAAAAAGACATCTCTCTACTGATGAAATCGTAGGCCAACTTCTGGCGACAGAAAAATGGATGAGAGATAATATCGATACAAAAATACAATACACAAATATGGTCTATATGGGGCAAGGTGAGCCTTTGCATAATTATGAGAATGTAAAAAGCGCTACTGAAATATTTCTCAATGATTTGGGACTAGGTTTTGGACAAAGACGTATTACTTTATCTACTTCTGGCCTTGTTCCTCAAATTATTAAATTAGCAAACTTCCCTCCGGTAAATCTGGCCATATCTCTTCATGCTGCTCATGATGATGTGAGAACAGAGCTCATGCCCATAAATAAGGTGTACGATCTCAAAAGACTTTTTGAAGCTTTGAAATCAATACCGTTGAAGGCCTATAGAAGAATTACATACGAATATATATTGATCAGAGATTTGAATGATCAAATGAAAGACATTCAAGGACTACTTTCCTTGCTTGATAAAAGAAAATCAAAAATCAACCTCATTCCTTTTAATGAATACCCTGAATCTCACTTCAAAAAACCAAGTGATAAGCAAATTATGTGGTTTCAAAAACAACTTTTAGATAATGATATCGTCTGCACTATTAGGACTACAAAAGGAGCAGACATACTTGCTGCGTGCGGTCAATTGAAGTCTGAACAGGAAAAAGGAAAATTAAACCTTTGGGAATGAGTTGTGTAGTTTCTTATGGAGTAGGATCGGCATCATCGAACTCCATTGTTTCAACATGCATTTTTTGAAGACCTTCTTCTTCTTGTGATGATGGATTTCTTTGCGGAGATTCTTTTTGCGATGCCAAGGATCTTTTATCTTGCTCATTACCAATTCTATAGAGTGTCTTTTCCTCTTCCATTTTTTCCTCGATAGGATTTGCAGCTTGAGAAGTTTTCTCTATACTTGAGTGGTCTACTTTGGGCAATGTATAATCAAATTTTCCTGCATATAAAAATCCTGTTTTAAATGTCAAAGTGATGGTGAGGATTAGTCCAAATTGTGTTAGAATTCTCATGTTGGTCTCCAAGTTTTCTTCCATTTGCCTATCGGTGAAATAAAGGAAAAAATGAGAGATATAAATTCTGTTAGACTTACGAAAGGAGTTCTTGAGTGAATAAGTCAAATAGTAAGGCCGTTATCGGTGTATTTTTTCTCGTTTTTGTTTTCTTTATGATTTTAATGACCTTTGCTTTGTATACGATGAAAATGTTTGATAGCTCATCTTCTGATTTTTCTGCCTTTAGTAAAAAATCAAATTTTGACTCCAAAGATGCAGAAATTGGTGTTGTTGAAATAACTGGCGCTATCATGTCTGGAAAGGAAATCATTGAACTACTCATTCAGGCCGAACAAGATGATGATATTAAGGCCATTATTGTTAGGATAAATTCTCCTGGTGGAGCAGTAGGGCCATCTCAAGAAATCTATGAAGAAATTGAACGCATTGATAAAATTAAACCAGTATATGCTAGCTTTGGATCAGTTGCGGCCTCTGGTGGTTATTATATTGCGGCCGCCGCACGAAAGATATATTCTAATGCAGGCACTTTAACAGGCTCCATTGGTGTTATTATGCAATTTATGAATCTTTCCAAACTCTTTGACTATGCCAAGGTTTCTCAAGAAACCATTAAGGCCGGAAGATATAAGGATATTGGAAATCCAGATAGAGATATGACTCAAGAAGAAAGAGATCTCATGGGTGGTATGGTTAAAATGGTTCATAAACAATTCATTAAAGATATCTTGAAAAAAAGAAAAGACAAAATCAAAGGAGATATTGGTGAACATGCCCAAGGACAAGTATTCTCCGGAGAAGAAGCTTTGAAATTGGGACTGGTTGACGAACTTGCTGGACTCTGGCAAGCAGGCCGACTCATTCATAAAGAACTTAAACTAGAAAAAGAGTTTGGCCTTCGCTATATCAAAAAGAAGAAGAAATCTAACTTTTTAGAGGTTCTTGATTCATTAGAAAGTGCTATAAAGTCTTTTAACTTGAAAGCAATGACAGGAGAAACACCAGTTCCAATGTTTTCTCTCTAGGTGGTGAAGTGACTGAATACATTAATCTCTTACAAGATAATCTTCTAGCAATTGTTCTTATTATCTTTACCATTGTACTTATCAGACACTATGTCATTGAAAAAGATAAAGGAACTCAACTTTCAAAGAAGTACAGAAATTCAATTTTTGAGGCCCAATCAAAAATCTTTCTTAATGCTTCTCAGTATTTGATTTCGGGAAATAAAGATCTGGCCATTAAGGAATTTCTGAATGCCGTAGACATAAATAGAGAAACTCTCGAAACTTATTTTGCTCTAGGAGGACTGTTTCGTAGTAATGGCGAAATTGACAAAGCGATAAGCATACATAGATCACTTATCGCCAGAGAAAATATTTCAGAAACCACAAGACTAAGATCCCTTAAAGAATTGGCCATTGATTTTGATAAAGGTGGCTTTCTTGATAAGGCCATCAGTACTTATAGAGACGTTTTAAAAATCAATAGGGACCAACCTGATGTCATCAAATCCCTATGTCGAATTTATGAAGATATTGGAGATTGGGACGAGGCCTATAATTATAGACAAATGCTCTCAAAAGTCTCACATGATTCTCAGTCTGAAACGATTTCACATATTCTAGTAGAAAAAGCAAAAGAATTATTTAATGAGGGACATTTTAGAAAATGTGATGAAGAACTCGAAGAGGCCTTTAGATTTGCTCCTTCTGTGACAGCTAAAATTTTAAAATTAAAACTCTTCCTCGTCTCAGGTAAAATTGAAGATGCACAAAATTATCTGGTTGAAATCATCAACGAATTTCCAATGTACACTTCATTTGTTTTCGTCTCTCTAGAAGAACCTTTTAAGGCCGATGAAAAAATCTCTACAGATTACAAATCAAGACTTGAACTTCTAAGAGATTTTTTCTTGAAATTGGGGGACTCAGAAGTCACAAAGTCTACCTCTGTTGCTCTGAGTAAAGTTAGACTTCTCAAAAATTTTAATAGAACTGAAGAAGCATTTGCAATCCTTGATTCTTGGATAAAAGAAATAGGTCCTACCGAAGATGCAATCGTTGCAGAATATATCAAACTACTTATTGAGATGGGAAAAAAAGAACAAGCACTAGAACAAACCCAAAAACTTCTAAAAGGACTTAGTAATTCCTTGGCCAGACATTTTTGCTCACAATGTGGATACGAATCGGACAATATTTTTTGGCGATGTCCTCAATGCCATACTTGGGAAACAATCCAATTCAGGTGGAAAATATGAAACTTAAATTAACGTGCTTTCTCATTTTACTGGCCTCAAGTTTCCAATCTTTTGCTCTGAAAAAAATTGAACTTGGTACTTTCTATTTTAACGGGGTTTACGGAAATATTAAGGAAAATCCAGATACCTATGCTTCAATTGTGACTAGCTTTTCCTGTGGCCATCCAGTTGTTATGCAAGGTTTTCAAATGAATTCTGGTCAAGTCCAAAAAAAGTTTTCTGCAAATTGGGTGAAGGTGAAAACTGGCCCATATGAAGGATTTCTGCAAGAAAAATACCTCTCCGACAAAAAACCGGAATGTCTGCAAGATAAATATCCTAATTTTTTTAGAAATTTTGATTTTAGTATCACTGAAACTTTCTATTGGGCGCAATTAAATGACCTCTTTATCGAAGGCGCTTCAAAGGATAAATAATGAAGCTACTTATAACCTTTATCACTATTGGGAATTTTCTTAATTTTTCATTAGCAAATACAAATATCGAAAAAAAATCTGAAACAGTTGAAAAAGACTTTCTTGATTATTCAAATATTAAAGAGATTTTAAAAGCAGACCAATTAGATGAAGTAATGAAAAAGAAAAAGGCCGTTCAAGTTGAAAAGCAAAACGCAAAAGAGAAATTTATAAAGTCCAAATATAATTATCCAACTGAATCAGAAACACTTAAAATTCTTAATGAATATTGGTTAGTGAAATCTGCAGCTGAATTGGGTTGGAATTTTAAAAAACCAGATTACGGACTCGATACTTCCTTTAAAGAATTTCTTGAAAAAATGGGCCATCTTGGTACAAAATTTCGGATAATGATTATTAAAAATTCCAAAGTAAGCCATTTTTCTCTACCCTTTGATGGAGAATATTATACTTTTTTAATATCTTCACAATTTATGCGCTCTTTAGATCTCTCCCGGGCCGAAATATCTCTCATCCTTATGGAAGATTTTTACAGATCTCAGGCCAATTATTTTTATGATTTTATAATGAGTAAAGAGTTAAAAGAAGTGATTGGGAAAAATTTCTATAAAGCAGATTTTAATAAGAAAGTTTACTTAGAAGCACTCAAAAAATATGACGAATTTGTTTTTAAAGAAGGCTTTTCTTTTAAACAACAGTTCTACATCACAAAAAAAATGGACAGCATTCTTAAAAATGACCTCACAGTCTGGGGGAGTTATCTAAAACTCATTGAAAAAATAGATGATCTTGTAAAAACAAATGTCTTGTTTAACGAATACACAAAAATTTATCCTTCGCCTGAATTACAACTCAATTGGCTTAAACCCGCACAAAAAAACATATGAATAATCTCCTATGGCAATCAGTTCTTTATTTAATCTTTAGTTTTATAAACTGGCTTGGTTTTGTTGGCTCGATTTCAATATGTGCTTTTTTTCATTTTCAACTCGATCATAACCTTAAGACAATAGAAGATTGGATCCTCGATTATGCATGGCAATTAATTGTGATATGTAAAATGATTGGAATTTTTGTCATCTCAAGAACATTGCCAGTTAAAGTTAGTTTCCCAAATCCTTTTAAAACTATGTTATTAAGAAATCTTGGAGAAATTAATAAAAACTCAATTGTCGTTTCATTGTTTATCCCTCTCTATTTATATAATGTTCTCGTCGAAAAGATTGGACTTGGAAATCTACCTGGGACCATAGAGATAGTTGAATCATTTGTTGGGTTATTTGTATTTTATATAACAGACTTAATGGCCATATGTTTTATTCAAAAATTTTACCCTTTAAATTCAAAAATTTCAGTATTAAGTCGTAATATTATTTTTCTAACTATTTTTTTCATATTCAATAAGTCCTTTTTGCAAGGAGAAAATTCATTAAGTTTATATTTTTTTCTAATGTATTTCATACTTTTAGAGTTTTTATCACATAATAAATATTCACTCTTAAATGTTATTGTTATTATTGTTTTGGGAATGTGTGTGAGTCGATTTATCTTTGGAATAAACCCTCTGGCCCAAGATGATTTTACATTGTTGAAAGGACTGAATAAAATGACTACTATACATCAAATAGTTATTCCAAGTTCTATTTTGTTGTATATTTATTTATCAAAATACAGTTTTGATTTTAATTTTGTAAAAAGAACTAACGTAAGTAAAGGAATATAAATATGTCGGAAAAAATGGATATAATCCAAATTTTATTACATGGTGGACCTGTTGTTAAAGGAGTTCTTCTATTGTTGGCACTCTCGTCCATTTATTCTTGGGCCATTATTTTTAGAAAAAAAAGACAATTAAAACTTGTTGAGGCCAATAACAATACATTTATGGATACCTTTGGTAATGCACAGTCGTTTGATGAAATCGTTTTTAAAACTGAAAATCTAACTTTTTGCCCCTATAAAGAAATGATGGCATCTGTTTCATTAGAAATTGAAAAAATGATCGGCTGTCGACCTAGTGAAGAAAACATGGTTAAAAACATTCATCTTCTACGAGAAATTGGTGATAGACCACTAGAAAGGGCAATTGGACAAGGTATGAACAAGTCAAATCTATTTCTAGATCAAGGTCTTTCACAATTGGCCAGTATTGGTTCTGTCGCACCTTTTATCGGGCTATTTGGAACTGTCTGGGGCATTATAAACTCCTTCACAGGCCTCGGACAAGGTGGAGGTTCCATTGATGCTGTCGCCCCAGGTATCGCAGAGGCACTCGTTGCAACTGCAGTTGGACTTGCCGCCGCAATTCCTGCTGTTTATGCCTATAACCACTTTAGTAATAAAAATTCAAGATTGAATGTTCTCATGGAGAGTTTTCAACAAGAAATACTTAATAGAGTTAAAAGACTCGAACTCAGCAGGTAATAATTATGGGAATGTCATCTAAAGGTGGAAAAGGACAAATTTCAGATATTAATGTAACTCCACTCGTTGATGTAATGCTCGTATTACTCGTCATATTCATGGTAACTGCTCCACTGCTTTACAATGGAATAGAATTGAAACTACCAAAAACCACAGAAGTGAATAAAATGAATATCAATAGAGAACAAATCGTATTGTCACTTTCTGAACTTAATAAATTATACCTTGGAACGAAACCTATCGCTTATAAAGATGTCGTAGACACGATTAAGGAACGTTTTAAATCAGGAGGAACTAATATACTTTTCTTAAGAGCGGATTCCAATATTAGCTATGGAAAAGTTGCCAAACTTATGTCTCATCTTAAGGCCGGTGGTATTAATGAGATTTCACTGATAACCGAGACAGACAAGAATTAATGTTCCAATTAAAAAACAATCCAACAGATTTACTTTCTATATCAAAATCATTAATTGCACATGCACTTATTGCCAGCATCATTTTATTTGTCGTACATGAAAAATATTCTATTCAGAATGAAAATATAAAATTAATCCAAGCTTCAATGAAAGTCGATGTGGTCGCCATGCCCGAATTAACCATTCAAGAAATCCAACAATCAATACAACAAGTGGAAAATTCACCTCAAAAAACTAAGGAACCAATTGATAACAATGTACCCGATGATACTGATTTTCTTAAAGAAAAAGAGAAGAAACAAAAAAGTTTTTTGAATCTACTTAAAGATCTAGGAAAAAAGGAAGTCAAGCAAGCTAAAAAAGTCGAAAATAATTCAAATAATATTCCCACTGAAAAGTATCGCAAAGATTTAAAAAATATCATTATGAAAGGAAATAAACTCAATCAAGGTGGATTAACTTCTGCCAGAGAAAGTGCTGCTGAAATATCAGCACTAGGGGTGTATTCATTAAGTGTTAAAGACTTAGTCAGAACAAATTGGAATTTACCGCGCTACTTAAAAGAACAAGACCTTCAATGTAGGATTAAAATATTTATTTCAAAATCTGGTAGACTACTCAATATGATTCTTGTCGAGTCAAGTGGCAACACAGATTATGATCAAAGGGCCCTGAAGGCCATCAAGGATGCTGGTGAATTTCCTATTCCAGAAGAGTCTATTCAAAAATATGCTTCAGAAGGAAAAATTATTTTAGGTTTTCCACTATAAATGAGGAGTTCAAATGAAAATATTTATATTGCTAACCACCTTTTTTTTCTGTGCAAGAATTTGTGCACAAGAAAGTGTCGTCGTGGCCATTGGAGAAGCAGAACTAGAAAAGGACAAGATATATTTTTCAAAACCTCAAGTTCCTGATTCTGTCTCAAAGTCACAAGCGGCCGTATTTGAAAAGATTTCTGAAATAGTTAAGGATGATTTATTTTTTTATCGGAAATATTTTCGTTTGATTGGATATCAAGATGAATTTATTGCGGCCCAAGGAGATCTTACGAATAAAAGTCAATTTAATGAAACAGGCGTAAAATACGTCCTTCAATTTTTAGCTGATAATGCTCTAAAATCTGTCAATGTGAAACTTTTTAATGTTACAAATAACTCTTATGATTTAGATTTAAATAATTCTCTAAGTATGGATATTCGGCAAATCGCTCATGAGTTTAGTTCTAAAATATACGAAAAAATTACCGGTAAAAAATCTATTTTTAACTCCAAATTATATTTTGTCACTGATAAACACTCAATCAAAGGTGAAGTCATAAAAGAACTCTATCAAATGGACTTTGATGGAGAAAATAAAAAAAGAATAACTTTTCATAATTCAATTGTTGTCAGTCCCGACGTTTCTTTTCAAAATGATAAAGTTATTTATACTCTCTACTCATTTGATAACAGAAGACAGAGACATACTTGGCTTTATACAAAAGATCTTAATACTATGAAACATAGTATGGTTTCAAATCGAAAAGGTCTGAACTCCGGGGCAATTTTTGAGCCAAATGGAAGGGACATAATACTTACACTCACACATACCGGAAATGCAGAAATTTATGAAATGAATCTACAAAGTAGAGCTATTAGAAAAATTACAAATCATTATGCTATTGACGTTGACCCTTCCCTGGCCAAAGGTGGCCAGCTGATGGCCTTTTTATCAGGGAGATCAGGCAAGGCCATGATTTACACTCTCGACCCAAGAGGAACCGAAACGAGTGTAAAAAGAATTGGCTACAATGGGAAATTTAATGGAACACCAAGGTTTAGCAGGGATGGTCTAGAAATTGTCTATTCTTCCTGGTTAGATAATAGATTTGATCTTTTTCGCATCGATAGAAATGGAAATAATTCAGTGAGACTTACCAAAGATTTTGGCTCCAATGAAGATCCCACTTTTTCTCCCGATAATGAATTTATCGCCTTTTCATCTCAAAGAGTTTTGTCTCAAGACAAGGCAGAAACTGATATATGGATTATTGATAGAGAAGGTGAAGTCATAAAAAAATTAACTCACAACTTTGGAAACTGTATCACTCCTCGTTGGTCGAAATGAAGACTCACAATATACTTAATTATTAAAATTGTGGCCAAGTAGTTACGTAGCTACAATAAATATCGTAACTCCTTCATCATTTAACATTAGTCTGTATTTTTTACTTCGTGTCTTCTGTAAGTTGTCTTTGTGATTTAAAGTATTTTGATGAATTTTTCAGTTTACACATTACTTTCATTTTTTGTGATCGGCTCTTTACAGGCAGATATCTGTAAAGACAGTGTTATGGGGATGCTTAAAGTAGGAGAATTTTTTCATAAGAAAAATTCTAAGCTTCATACCAATCAGTCAATTGAAACAACCATGAAGCACTTTAAAGTGGACAATTCTCAGTTTAAACAAAAACCCTCATATAAAATTGCGAGTTGGTTTCAGCTCCTTGAACAAACTCATTTAAGAAGATCTCAAGACAGTAGAGTTAAAGAAAGGCTCAGAAATTATTACCACAAGAAACATATTA
>JACKAK010000015.1 GCA_020635115.1 Halobacteriovoraceae bacterium
CAGATTCTGCCTCTCTAACAAAAAAGTTGAAGTTAATAGTGATTTTAATGACTTCATAAACACTTAATCTATGTATTTTTGTTTTGGACTTTTTTCAAACGCGAAATAAATGATTTAATCTTAATGCGAATAAGTATATACAATTTTTTATACTAATTTTCATTGATTAAAAGATTCTCAAGTCCCATTTTAGAAGTAAGGGATTTAAAATTGGCTTTTGATTATCAATTAATTTTTGTCAATTTTAACCAAAACTATTTCTCATTCTGTTTATTAATAATATTCGGACAAACGATCAATCTGCAAATGAAATTCATATGCAATTAGGCTAAAGTTCTAGATCATCACGCCATTTTGGATGGTGAAAGTGCAGACGGTGATCACAACTCTCACTGACAACAGAATCTGTGAAATGGATTTTACCAATTTTTTGAAAGAAGTTTTTCCCTTTAACTTTTTTACCACTCACTGAAATGTCAAACTCTAAACCATTTGGACGATTTTCAATATCGAGTTCATCTCTAAAATCAATTGCATCAATAGTCTGTCCTTTCGTTGCTGTAAGAATCATCCTCCAAGGCGTTTTGTAATTGTTTTTTTCTTCAATTGAAGAAACTTCATACAATTGCCTTTCTCCAGGAAACTTATCCGCAATCGCAAAAGATAATGCGACTTTGAGCCCATAAAGCAGTTGAGAGAACATATCCTTATTCGCTGAAATCTTCGGTGCATTCGACATTGCAACATCGGTATAGTGCTCAGCAAGTGTTCCTGTTAAATTATCGATGAGAAAAAAATTGGCGGTTTTAATTTTTGATTCTTTATCAGAAAAAGATTGATTGAAAAGCTTTCCGGCCAGTGCAAATCCTCTATATGTTCCTCTTTCAGTGTTAGATAAAGTTGTCGATGCTCTGGCAATAATTGGAATATTTGTACCCCTTTTAAATAAACCTCCATAGGGATTTTCCTCAGTAATCTTCCAGCTTCCCCTCAAACATATTCCATTAGGATGGGCAATCTTATCAAAATACGGTAGGAGATCCATTTGGTTATTTATAGTTCTTGTTGCTGATTGTTTAATTTTACTTCTAAAAAATTTAAAGAGTCCCTCGGAATCAACTTTGTAATGAGGTAGAGGGTATGGATCACTGGTAATTATTTGCCATATCTCGTTAAAGTTACTCCCTTCATAGAGAACTTCTGAATGAACATTTAGGGAAAGTAACAAAAAAAGAATATATTTCATAGACAATCCTTTGTTGAAAAAGATGGACCTAGCTTGCATGAAAAATCAAAATTCGTCATGTTAAATTATCTTGCTTTTTACGACTTAAAATATTCAAAGAGTGAATGTTGAGTCAATCTTATATTAGACAAAAGCTATCCAATATAGAAAAGTTTAAAATTTTTCCAGTATCTTCTTTCAATCAGAGTCATTTGCATTATAATGTTTTCATGAAAAGAATATGTCCAAATTTCAAAATGATCTCTTTTGTAATCTTCCTCTTAAATTCTCAAGTATTGTTTTCAATCGATGTAACAAAGTGGGAAGGCCCTTTAACTGGTCCACCGGCCCAAGAGAACAAATCTGTCGTGTTTATTTCACAAAGTTTTAAAAATAAAGGGATCTCTAGACTTTTTAACTCTTTTGAAAGGGCCGTGCAAGTTATTGGCTGGAAATATTTATCCTATGACGGGGAAGATAATTCCCAAAAAATAAAAAAAATTCTAAGTGACCTTGTACTAACAAATTTCGATGGTATTGTGATTGGAGGTTTGTCCGTCTCGCATTATTTACCTGAAATTCAAAAACTTAAAGATAGCGGAAAAATGATAGTGGGTTGGCATGCAAGTCGGAATCCTGGTGTAGAAGCACCTTTATTTTTAAATATTAGTAGTTACAATAAAGAAGTCGCACAAGTTGCCGTAAATTATCTTGTCACTAGTACTCAAAATGCAGGCCCACAAAATGTTGGAATAATACTTTTCAATGATGATCGTTTTGATGTCGCCAATGAGAAAACTCAAGAGATGTTAGCGGTCCTAAAGAACTGTCAGTACTGTAAAATTCTCGAAGTCGTAAATATGAATATTTCACATGCTCCTCAGTTGATGGGAAGTAAAATAGACGAATTGAATAAAAAATATGGCAAAAAATGGACCCATTCATTGGGAATTAACGACAACTATTTTAATTCAACACATTTTTCAAAAAAACGGCCTGACTTAATTAATATCTCGGCCGGAGATGGTTCAAGTGATGCATTAGAAAGAATCAGGTGGGGCAATTCAAATCAGAAGGCCTCAGTTGCAGAACCATTAGATTTTCAAGCATGGCAAATTGTCGATGAACTAAATAGAGCATTTGCAGGTCAGGGGCCAAGTTTGGTTGTAGCTTCTCCTATACTTATTACAAAAGAGTCTTTTAATGATAACAAACTATCATCTCCATCTATGACAATTGTCCACCAAAATGTCTTTATAAATTTATGGCATCCTTCAAGTTTGAAAAAATTTATAAAATAGGTTTATTGTAAATTCTGTGGGAGAGACCAATTAATTGGAGCAATACCTTTTGAAATGAGATAATCATTTGCTTTAGAAAAATGCTTGCATCCAAAAAAACCTCGGTAAGATGATAGGGGAGATGGATGTGGTGCCCTTAAGACATAATGTTTATTTTCATCTACAATAGAGGCCTTCTTTTGTGCAGGTGTTCCCCATAGTAAAAAGACTAGATTTTCTCTCTCATCATTTAAAACTTGTATGACTTTATCTGTAAATAATTCCCAACCTCTTCCTTTGTGAGATGCTGCTTTTGCTTTTTCTACAGTCAGGACATTATTAAGTAAAAGTACGCCTTGTCTGGCCCAGTTCAATAGAAAACCATGAGTAACAGGTCGAACTCCTAAATCACTTGATAGCTCTTGATAAATATTAACGAGAGAAGGTGGAACTTTAATGCCAGGTCTAACAGAAAAACACATCCCATGTGCTTGTCCTGGCCCATGATAAGGATCTTGTCCGATGATGACGACTTTAACTTTTTCGAATGGAGTTTCATTAAATGCGCTAAAGATTTCCTGGCCATGTGGATATATTGTTTTATTTTGTTTTAGTTCAGATGCCAAAAAATCTTTAAGGCCAACCATATAGTCTTTTTGAAATTCTTTACCAATGACAGATTTCCAAGATTCATCAATCTTAATTTTATCCATGATTTTAACTCCGATGATCAAAAATAGACTATTGCAAAAAGGACGTCTAGTTCAAATACTAAGAAGAAGCGGATGAGTATTTTGACAGTGCAAAATTCCAAAGTAAATGGAGGAGAGGATATCCTAGGAGAATAAAAATAAAGGTTATTCCTAGGAATTGCCACCTGTTGTCAAATAAGGCGTACATCGGAGCAGGGCCAATAAGTAAAAATGGAATAGCAAAAGTAAATATCCTGCGAAAATTTTTCTGATAGACAAAATCTGGCCATCTAGACATTTGTTGAAATCCCATCCGAAGAAAATTAATCCCATTACCTTCTTTTGTAAAAAACATCATGATGCACAGGAAGAACTCGAGTAGGGCCAGAAGAGAAAAAGAAATAAAAAGAAAAAATGGAATGAGTATATATTGTTTCCAAGTAAAATGTAGAAGTCCGCCATAGTGATAGAGTAATCCGATACAGAGGGGTGTATTTACTAAGGTTGAAGGACGAAATTTTCTAAAAAATGTAATAAAAATATTAGAAATGGGCTTTAATATATCAAAATCCAAATTGCCTTGGCGAATGGAGAGGCCTAGTTCCCAGAAGTTTTGGGATAGAATAGTCATATGAAAATTATCAAGTAGAAGAATATAAGAAATGAAAAACATCAGTTGAGGGCGACTCCATTGTCCAATATGATTGACATGCATATAGATAATTTCGACTGAAGAAATTGTTGCAAGATAAAAAAACAAATCCATGATAATAAGGAGGGCAAAGCTGGTTCGAAAACTTAATGCTTCAGTAACACTTGTCGATATAAATTTAGCATATACTGAAAGATACTGTTTTAGAGTGTCCATAATTTACATTCCTGCGGCCGTGTAGAGCCTTAGTCCTTTTTTCCAAATATAGACTGAACACAGACATGTAATAATAGTCCATAGAATTAAAATACTTAGGGAGTGAATGATATCAACATTCTTTCCTTGAAAAATAAGTGCCGCAAAATAGGCCATATGCGGAAAGGGAGTGTATTCAAGTAACTTAACAGACCATGAAGGGAAAAAATTCAAGGGAATAATACTTCCGGATAAAAAAATTGTTATATTTGAAAAAAGAACTCTAAGGATCCAGGTTTCATCTAGCCAGAAGGCCATTATGCCTGTGAGAAATTGGACGCTATACCAAAAAAGTGAAATAATAAAGCAATAGAAATATCCAATGAATAGTGTGTGGAAACTTGGAAGATTAAATTCTAATAAGGTTGTTGCTATAACAATGGTTGTGGTTGCGATGAAAAATTGGAGTATTTGAAAAGCAATAAAATTGGCCGTATGAAACTCCCAAAAGTTAAATGGGTAGATGAGATAGGTTGAAATTCTCCCCATCCTAATATCTTCAGAAAGATTAAAAGAGGCGTGTCCAAGAGAGAGCAAAGAGACTATTAAAACCCAAAAATGATAAGAAATCATGCTGGAATAATCTAATCCATTAATGATTTTTTGGTTTGATTGATAAATCGTTGTCCATAAACTCCATTTCACAAGAAAAAAAATCAATGTTGGACCTAAAAACATAAGTATAAAATTAACTCTATACTGCGTGTAATTGAGCCAGGAAACTTTGATTGTTTGAATCCATTTTTCTAATTCTTTAGTGATCATTCTTATATAAAAGCTCAGGGCGTTTGAGGATTTCTTTCATTACTTTTTCAATTGGCAGTTTCTCCGTTTGAAAATCAACAACGTCATAATTGGTTAGAACTTTCGCTGAGATTAGTTTAAGATCATTTTTGGGTATTTTCAACTCTACTTCAGTGAGATCTGCGTTCCACTCTGGTGAGAAATTATTAAATTCAAATTTGTCTTTAATTTGAGAGGATGAAAAGTGAAATTTTACAGTTTTTTCATTCCCAAGAATGGTTTCAAATTCTTTAATTTGCCCATCAAAACCCTTTTGTCCGTTAATGATAAGTACTAACCTGGGACAGAGAGCTTGGACATCTTCCATATAGTGCGAGGTTAGGACAATGGAGCAATTATTTTCTTTATGATATTCCAAAATGAATTTTCGAATATTTTCTTGTGATATCAGATCAAGACCAATTGTTGGTTCATCCAAGAAGATAATATTTGGAGAGTGTAAAAGGGATGCCATGAGCTCAAGTTTCATTCTTTCCCCAAGGCTGAGTTTTCTCACTTGAACGTGCATTAATTTTTGAACACTCAACATTTCAGACATCAGTCCTAATTTTGTTCGAAAAGAGACTTCATCAATTTCATAATATTTTTGCAATAATTTAAAAGAATCTAATGCCGGTATATCCCACCATAATTGCGATTTCTGTCCCATTACCAGTGCAATTTGCTGTCTGTATTTTTTGTGACGTTTACTTGGAATATGTCCAAAGACTGTTAATTCTCCAGAAGTAGGCACGATTATGCCTGTAAACATTTTCATAAGAGTTGTTTTGCCGGCACCATTTGGCCCGAGAAGTCCTATGATTTCACCACTATGAATATCCAAGTCGAAGTTTTCGACAGCTTGTTTTGTAACGTAATTTCTTTTGAAAAACGAGCTTAGGGCCGCAAATGAACCCTCTTTTTTGTTATACGAGGTAAAGCTTTTGGTAAGATTTCTTGCCTTCAGCATTATTTTAATCTATTTCAGTGCAATTTTTTAATTCGTAGCTTAAATTTTCGTAATCAAACTGATCTTCGTTGGCGCCTCTTTCTTCGCTAAACCAACCATGTGCATCTTTTAGATTAATAAAGACTTCAATTTGAACTTCAGTGTAGTGTCTAAAGTCATTAATGAAACGACTGTGTTTGGCCTGCAAATACTGGTTTGGTTTCAAAGTGACTATGGATTCATTTGGAGCATGTTCAAAATCGTAAAAAGAAGTGTCTTCATCTTCCCATTTTACACTGACAGTTCTGTCATCTGAATATGTTATAAAAAGATTTTGAACAATTCTGTTCCCACTTTCAAAAACAGAACATTCATAGGTAATGCTTTCACTGGCATGAGTTGATAGTGTGAAAAGTAAAAAAAGTAGGGCCATCTGAAATTTCATAAAATACCTATTTGGGCTAAATATATAAAAATTAATGGTAGGTGTCCATACCATCACGTTCGATTATTTCCTTTATTGCAACTGGAATTGGTAGCTTATTCCAGGACAATTTTAAAGATTCCATTAGTTTCTTATTAATATTTTCTTCTTCTGTACTTTCTCGATCTTTTAGAAGAAGTTGGTCTGATTCACATTTGCTCTGATTGTTTGCATTTTTTATTTTTGGATTAAAAGCTAGACAACCGTAAGGTTTTACTTTTCTTGAAAGTGAACACCCTTCTTTTCCTGGATTATAAAATGGGCATGTGTATGTTCTACGTAGTCCTTGAACTTCCTTATCCAACCTGAAATCCAGAATGCTTTGTTCAATTTTTCCAATCAATATTGTTGTTAGAAGGTTGTGCTTTTCTAAATACTCAACAATATCAAGTGCTTCTATCGGTGTGATTTGCATTGAATTTGAAAGATAAGTACAACAAACACCTTCACATGAAGAACATGTATATTGTTCCAAATCATTGATCTGGGACATTCTATCGATGAGAATTTGGCGTCTGCTCAATCTGTCTAACATCATCAACTACACTGTATATAAGTTGCCATCGGCATACTCAATTTGTAGCGAGGGTTCTATATAGATTTTTCTGATCTGTCCATGTGTATTTTGGAATAAATTTTGGCGGGCAATGATGTAGTGCAAAATGTTGCCTTCAAAGTGTTTTGCCCCTAAGACTTGACTTACATAAATACTACGTGGAGGAGTTTTAAAATCGATCATATTCGCTTTAGTCCTAAGTGAATAG
This sequence comes from Halobacteriovoraceae bacterium, assembly GCA_020635115.1. Classification (NCBI taxonomy): domain Bacteria; kingdom Pseudomonadati; phylum Bdellovibrionota; class Bacteriovoracia; order Bacteriovoracales; family Halobacteriovoraceae; species Halobacteriovoraceae bacterium. The sequence goes on from JACKAK010000015.1 coordinate 7,085, forward strand.
TCACAGGCATCAGCAAGCCATATCTTTGTGTTTTCTTCGATTAAAAGCTGCATAGATGTAATTTCAGAAACTTGAAGGAGAGTACTCAGAGGAATGTCCTGGGCCGAAAATGAATCCATTTTTAGTAAGCTGGAAATAGTTCTCTGATAATGTTCTTCATTTTTTGTCTGATAATGATTTATGTATTGATTATGTCTTGTACCAGAGAGTTCTATTTTTTCGATTAAGTCTAGATAATTTCCAAAATCGAATTCTAAATTTTCAATAAAATCGCCATGAGATTCAATGATATAAATATGCGTGTTTTTTCGTTGTAATACTTGGAATATGATTTTGCGTATCAATTTGTTGTAAGGCAAGTAAAAAAAGTATGCACAAGTAGGAGGAATGGGTTGAGTTTCTAAATCTGCGACAAAATAGTTAATATTATCAAGGCCTAGTTCTTTGCATAATTTCTCACCGGCCAAAGCACGTTCTTTAATTGCCTCGATTGGAAAAACCTCTACACCATTCATAAATAGTATTGAGGCCATTTTAAGTGGAGAAAGACCACTCCCTAGATCAGATAGACTTTTTAGACCATGTGATTTACATGATTTCAAGATTTTTAGGCAATCATAGATATTTGTATAGAGTGCTTCATAGTTTATTGAGAAATTTCCAGAGTAGAATTCAATGCTGGATTCTTGGATACTCTTTTCACAGTGCAAATGCGCTTGGGAAATTTTATGTTCTAACTCTCTGAATTCATATGAATGGTTTTTCATCGTGGTTTCATTTTTTTATTTCGCAAAAAGTCAATTTTTAGGTACTTGAAACAGTAATACATAAAGCATCCTTGGCCTAAGTTTGGCCAGATAGACATCTAATAAAACTCATTTTTTATTTTATCCAAACTAAATTTTGACTAATTCGATGCCAAATATTAGTTGCGATTTTCTCATTAATTGTATGAAGTGCAAAATTTTCAACTATTTAAAATGATAGTCTTTACTCACTTTGTTCAAGAATCTGTTTTAATAGTCCGAAGTTCAAAAAAATTAGGAGAAGTGGCACGTATGTCGGAAGATTTAGAACTACATTTTTTTCGTGAGCAATTTGAAATGTTTCGATTGAAATTTCTATCTCGTTTCGCCGTTATTTTGCTTCTTTCAAACCTCATTATTTTGTCTCAAGAAATATACGAGAACAATATTCCACTAATCGTTACGTTAAGTTTGAGTTTATTTGTTTTTTCATATCTGACTTTTATTCTTTATAAGCAAAAGAAAATTGATGCTTTTTCCTTTGGTGTCGCCTCAACGATGACTCTAATCTATGCAGTGTGTTTTTATTTAAGAGGTGGAATATCTTATACTCCTTCAGCATGGTTTCCGACTTTTATAGTGTTCTACTTCTTATTGATACCCTATAAAAGACCTCTCTATATTCTTATTACTTCACTTGTCGTTGTTTCTATAGCGATAGAAATATCATTTGTCGGAGGGTTTTTTGAGAGACCTATTTATTCCACTGAAGTTTCATATAGAGTAAATTTAGTTGCTATCATCGTAACTTCTCTGTTTAACCTTATGGCCTTCTATCATCTCTTTAGTAATTTGAAATTGTATCTAAAACATATTTACGATAATTTCGAATACAAGCAAGTTTTGTTATCTGTTCTTTATCATGATATTGCGACACCTCTCACAACTATAATGCTCAACTTATATCGCAAACAAGAAGATAGAAAATGTCAAAAGGCCTATATGGCAGCAAACGATATCAAAACAATAATTGAAAATGTCAGAAGTTTTGAAAAGATCACGATGGGGAAGGTTAAAAGTGACTTTAAGCATGTCGACATGAAGGAAGTCTTTAATGAACTAAAAGAGTCATTCCAAGATAGACTTAATGCAAAAAATATAGTTCTTAACTTAAATGCTTTTCAACGATATCCAAAGGTTTGGGGATATGGGGATTTTTCTATTTTAAAAAATTCAGTTTTTGCTAATATATTAAGTAATGCTATTAAATTTTCTCCAGAGGGGCAGGAAATTTCAGTAGATTTTGAAGAGGGTGATTCGGGCGAGTTAAAAGTTGTTGTTGCTGATCAAGGTATTGGAGTACCAGATGAAATTAAAGAGTCAATTTTTAGATTTAAATCTAAAAGCTCAAGACTTGGAACTTCAAATGAAGAAGGAAATGGATTTGGACTTCCAATTGTAAAAAAATATCTTGAGTACTTTAATGGCGATATTAGAGTTGAAAATAATAACCCTGGAACCCGAATGGTGATAACTTTAAGGACAAAATATGACTTTAGCTTTGAAGAAACAAACGATCTTGCTAGTTGAAGATGATCCTTCATTAAAGGAGACGGTTGTAGAGTTATTAGAAGGGGACAGTGATTACAAAGTTATTACAGCAGGTTCTTTACCAGAGGCCAATACAAAAGTTCAAAACCAAAAATTTTCATGTATCATACTAGATTGGCATTTAAGAGAAGGCCAAACTTCTGAAAAACTTATTCGGACAATTAGACAAAAATCAAAGACTGTAAAAAATATGAATTTTGATACTCCGATAATTATTCTTAGTGGAGCATTAAATACTGTTATTATAAATAAGATTATACTTCTTGTTGATTCGATTTTAGTAAAACCTTTTCAACCAGAGCAATTGATTAATCAGATAGATCAATTTGTTAAAAATGGTCGCCCCAAAAAATCTGCTTGAACTTTTATCTAAATGGAACACTTATGAAAAATGGTAGTTTTAGTATGGATTGTCCCTCTTGCGGAGAGTACTGCATTAATATTGGTTCAACAAAAAGTAAAAAAAATAAAAATCGAAAATGTCCTAAATGTGGAACAATACTCAGAATAGTCTATACCTCAAATGTACAAGCACCTGGACATGAGGAGCATGAAGATTTTAGGTATAGTGCTGTTAAAAAAGAAAATAGAGCAAAAAGAAAAAAATAGTACCTTTTCAATTATTTAATAATGCCAAGGAAATTTTGAAAAATCCCTAGGCCTTTTTTCAATGAAATGATTTCGTCCTTCAACCGCCTCTTCTGTTCCGTAAGCTAATCGGGTTGCTTCTCCCGCAAAAAGCTGCTGCCCAACCATCCCATCATCAGTGAGATTAAATCCATATTTGAGCATTCTCATCGCTGTAGGAGACTTAGAATTTATTACCTTGGCCCATTCGAGAGCTTCTTTCTCTAATAGATCATGGCCAACAACTTTATTCACCATTCCCATTTCGTAGGCCTCTTGGGCAGAATAATTAAAACCTAAAAAGAAGATCTCACGAGCTCGCTTTTGTCCCACCATCTTTGCCAAATAAGCTGAACCATAACCACTATCAAAGCTTGCAACATCAGGATCAGTTTGTTTGAAAATCGCATGTTCCTTAGAAGCAATGGTTAAATCGCAAACAACGTGGAGACTATGACCTCCTCCAACGGCCCATCCTGGCACTACACAAATAACAATTTTGGGCATAAAGCGTATGAGTCTTTGAACTTCTAAAATGTGAAGCCGGCCAAGTTTGGCCTTTGACATCTCATCGAGTTGTTCGTCCTCTTTACTATATTGATAGCCATCTTTGCCACGAATTCGTTGATCTCCACCTGAACAGAAGGCCCAGCCTTGATCTTTTGGAGATGGGCCATTTCCTGTAAGCAATACACAACCTATTTCAGGCCATTGTCTCGCGTGATCAAGAGCAATATATAATTCATCGACAGTTTTAGGCCTAAAGGCATTTCTCACTTCCGGTCTATTTATGGCAATTCTAACTGTACCGTGCTCAATAGCTTTATGATACGTAATGTCAGAAAATTGGAAACCCACGACCTCTTCCCATTTGTCGGTCTGAAATATTTGTGACACCATATTTTTCTCCTAATGATTAATAAATTAGGTATTAACTAAACTTAACTAGAATGAAAAACAAAAAACTAAAGATGTAGATTTTTATGGAACTTTTAACTTCAATTTTTTCAGTCTCTGGCCATGATTTAAACCTTTTACGCAAAAAATATCGTTTAGGTCAGTATTTAAATTATAAAGGAAAAAAAATCCATTACGTAGACGAAGGACAAGGAAAAGTCATTCTGGCCATTCATGGTACATCGGATAGTTTGCGAACATGGGATGAACTGGCCAAAAAATTAACTGATAATTTTCGAGTGATACGAATTGATTTACCAGGCTTTGGGCTGTCTGATAATTTTAGCGTTAAAGATTTTTGGCCCGAACGTATTTCTAATATAATCACAAGATTGTGTGAGCATTTAGAGGTAACACAATTATCACTTATCGGAAATTCTCTGGGTGGATATTATGCCTGGAATTTTGCTGTTCATAGACCTGAGATGATTGAGAAAATTTATCTCCTGGCCCCATTTGCTTTTGACCTCGCTGAGTATCCACTGCTTGTAAAAATTGGTAAAACAAAACTTGCAAAATTTTTAAGTGAGCGTTTTCCAAGCAAGACCTTTGTTCGATATATTTTAAGTACAGCAGTGACAAATCAAAAGTATCTCACGGAAGAAGTTGTGCAAATGTTTTATGACTTTGCTTATGTTGAAGGAAGGCCAGCTCTTTATAATGCACTTTTTAGTAATATTTCACACCTACCTTTTTTAACAAAGGATAAGCTTGAGTTATTTGTTGAGAAGCTTGTGCTAATATGGGGAGAACAGGATCGTTGGCTCTCGCCTAATGATGTTCATAAATGGCCAGAAGTAGTAGATGGAAAAAAAATCGATATTCATCTCCTCTCAAGCGTTGGTCACCTTCCACAAATTGATAGTCCTACGCGAATAAAAGAAATTATTGAAAAATCGATTTCAGTGCCTGGTATGGTTTTTTAAAATTTCCCCGACTATAACCTTCATTTCCAAAACGTTCTATTAAAGCTCTTACAGCATTATGATCTTTGATCTTATCGGGATAAGCTTCGTCCACAAGTTTTTCTGCTAAGATAAATACACAGGCCAAAGGCATAATCTTTTGCGCTGTCAAACCTCTGGGAAAGCCATCTCCATTAGGAGATTCATGATGTTGAAATATAATTGAATCTATATCTGGAGGAATATCACTATAGTTTTTAACAATTTGAGATGCATCTAAGGGATGTCTTTTAACTTTGTCTTGTTCTTCAGGTGAAAGATTTGCAAATTCTGGATCGTTTGTATTTCGAATTCTAGCAGTTGGTATTGAATCTAGTGTAATATCATGTAAAAGGGCGGCCATGGCCAGTCGAGTAGTGGTAGATTCTGATGCCCAATCTAATCTTTCAGCAATTGCTGTTGAAAAATAGGTAACAAGATGAACATGGTTTAAGAGGTAGTCATCCCTTTTTAAAAGAGATTTTATAAGCTCAGAAAGCTTATTGTGCTTTCGAATGATTTCTCTACCAACAGCAAGACATTGTTCGGTTAATTTTACTGAAGTCGGAGATAGTCCACAACCGATTATATTATCTCTCAAAGTCTCAATGGCCATATTAGCTGTCTGAGTGAGTTGAGAAACATTCATATTTTCTTTAACTTCTAGAACTTTGAGAACTGATGCAGAGATATTATCTGCTAGTTTTGGAAAGTCTTGTTTCTTTACATAAAGATGAGAGATTCCTTTATTAATATATTTAAGAATGACATCTGCTCCATACATTGTATTTGCATTTATGATCTTTATAAATTTTCGTTCATTAATTTTTATGTAGATATCGCAAGGTATCATATTGGATTTTAAAATACTTTTTGCAGAAATAGGGCTCCAGAGTTCATTTTGTTGTTCAAAATTTTCTGTCGTCGATTGCTTATTTAATATTTTATTATGAAGCTCTTCAAAAGAAGATATAAGTGCTTCTTTTTGTATTGGTTTTGTTAAATAGATATTAATTCTCGATTTATCCTCTAGAAAACTTCCAAGATGAGGATCGTCTTTTATATCTCTTCCAGTTAAAAGTACAAATGGAGTGTCAATTTTATTTTCAATGACATGTTGATAAAGTACTCCTCCATTTGCTACAGGCATATCATAATCTGAAAGGATAATATCGAATTTGTTGCCTTCTTTCAGTTTATCAATTGCAATTTGTCCATTTTCACAATGGGTAAATTCAGAATCTGTAAAATGTCCTTCAAGAACCATCATGTAGATTTCTTGAATATCCTCGTCATCTTCTACATATAAAATATTCATCATCCCTCCATGTCTTGAAATTCTATCAAAAGTTGCAAGAAAATTCGACTTATTTGAGATTTAAGCACGATAAAATGGATTGTTTAAGTCGGTCAATGATTTGAGGAGAATTTGAATTCGGATTTGTAAAAACCTCAATCATGGCACCTGTTAGAAATATTTGAATCATTTTGGCGTTTTCTAGATTTAATTCACTGGAATATTTAGAATGTAAAAGAGAGTTGAGTCTTTCTACTCCATTTTCACGAATTTGTTTTTGCAGTTGAGCATAATCGTCCTTTATATGTGCATAATAGTAAAAGAGCAGCATCACACTCACTTGAGATTTATAATTTTTTCCCCAATCAAATGCCATATCAATATAATGAAAGATTTTTTTCTTAGTTGAAGCACTGGACTCAGGAGCGTTCATACTTAGATGTTCAATATACTGAGATAAAATAAAGAGAATCGCCTCTTTGAAGATATCTTGTTTGTCATTGAAGTGGTAATTGATGTTTGCCTTGCGAGTATTTAATTGATCAGCAATTGATTGAAAAGTAGTTCCTTCTACTCCTAAATTGTGGATGCATTCAATGGCCGCTTTTATTATTTCGATTTTTTTCTCTGTCCCTTTGCGCAAATAGACATTTGCATTATTTTGGGCCTGAAAAAGAGTTGAATTTGGAGGTTCATTTTGTATTAACACAATGCTCATCTATCAATTTATTGTAATACGCGCAAGAGTATCCTCAAGAAATTCTAAAAAAATTGGACAAAAGTATCAATTTCTTGACTTGGCAATTGCTTAACCTTAGGTTATTGCGACAACCTTTGGAGAACAAAATTTTGAAGACTCATCAAGTTATAAGAGAAGATGGCACAAAAATTTCATATGAAATTTCAGGCACAGGTGATGTTCTTTTATGTTTTTCTGGATTTGGTTGTTCTCATTATAATTTTGAATATTTAAAACACTATTTAGAAAAAAAATTCAAACTCATTCTCATTGATAATAGAGGTATGGGGTATTCAACCAACAATGCTGCTGATTTTACCTTAGAAACTTTAGTTGAAGATGCCATGGCGATTATAGATGATCTTGGAATTAAAAAATTTCAAGTTGCTGGTATTAGCATGGGAGGAATCTTGGCACAACTGACGGCCATTAACTATCCCGAGAGAGTGAATAAACTGATTTTGATATGCACTACAAGTTCAGGCCCTGACTTTGTTCCTCTTCCAAAGTTAACAGAGGAGGGATTAGAAAAAATGTATAAATTTGAAGCTCAAGATATAGCAAGAGAAACTTGTCTGGCCTATGTTCATCCTGAAAATCAGAAAAACAAAGAACTTTTTAATGATATTATTCGTTTAAGATATGAAAATCATCCAGATCTTTGTGAAATAAAAAAACAACGTAGAGCTGTTGAACGATTTATGGAATTAACTACGGATTTGTCTAAAATAAATGTCGATACTATTATTATAACGGGTGATGCTGACAGGTTTGTGAACCCAAAAAATTCTGAAATATTAAATTCGAAAATAAAAAATTCGAAACTTGTCGTTATTGAACATGCGGATCATTTTGTATTCTTAGAAAAAGCTCCACAGGTTTCGATGGCCATAATGCAATAGAGGTAAAGGTGATTGGAATTAAAAAAATTGGTGTTTGGTTACCAGAAAACTTTGAATCAGCTGGAGAAATTTCTTCAAAATCGGGAATTCCAGAAAAAGTTATTAAAGAAAAAATGGGAATTATCAGAAAGTGTCGAGCTCCGAGAAATATTATGCCATCATTTATGGCCATAGAAGCTGCAAAAAAAGTTCTGAAAGATGAAGACCCGCTTTCTATTGATATGATTATTTGGACTGGATCAGAATATAAAGACCATATTGTTTGGTCTGCAGGAATATTTGTACAAGAGGCCCTTGGTCTTAGAAATGCATTTGCATTTGATGTCGCTGCGAGATGTTCATCCAATGTTGTTGGTCTTAAAATTGCGAAAGACATGATGAACTCAAACTCCAAAATTAACAAAGTCCTGCTTTGTGGAGGACATAAAACGGGAGATCTCGTTAACTACAGAGATGAAAATTCAAGATTTCTCTATAATTTAAGTGATGGAGGATCTGCCATCTTACTTGAAAAAAATGTAGGAAATGAATTGGGAGAGGCCTCAATTATCACTGATGGGAGTTTTTCAAAAGATGTTATCATTCCGGCCGGTGGAGTGGAAAAACCACTGAATGAATATTACCGTGATGAGGACCGATTTTTGTGTGTTCCAGATGTTATAGGGATGAGAAATAGGCTCGCTGAAAAATCTTTAAGTAATTTTATTCATGTTATAAAAGAAGCGGCCACTCAAACTTGTACTCGTCCTATTGACTATCTTGCACTTTTGCATATGAAAAGAAGTGCTCATGATGAAATACTCAATAGATTAGAACTTAAAGAAGAACAATCTATTTATCTTGATCAATTTGGACACTTTGGTGCTCCTGATCAAGTTTTGTCCTTGGCACTTGCTGAGCAGAATGAACTTCTCCAGAAAGGGGACCATATAGTACTTGCGAGTGCTGGAATTGGTTATACCTGGTCTGCAATTTCAGTGACCTGGTCAGAAAAATGTAGCGTTGAAAAAATTATCTATTAATAAGGAGATAAAAATGAAAAGAGTATTTATTACAGGAGCAGCTAGAGGAATTGGTTTGGCCACAGCAGAGCAGTTTTATAATGAAGGTGCTCATATTGTTTTGATTGACTTACCGACGTTAACTGAATCCGAACTTGCTCAGCGATTCACAGAAAGAATGACTTATATTCAAGCAAATGTCACAAATGATCATGATATTAAAACTATAGTGATAGAGATGGAAAAGGGAATAGATGTCCTTGTTAATAATGCCGGAATCACTCAGGATGCAACAGTATTGAAAATGACTGATGAACAATGGCAAAGAGTAATTGATGTGAACTTAACGGCCGTTTTTAAACTTTCACAGGCCGCTGCAAGAGTTATGAAAGAGCAACAAAGTGGAATCATCATTAATGCTGCCAGTGTCGTTGCTCACTATGGAAATTTTGGACAAAGTAATTATGTTGCCACTAAGGCCGCTGTCATCGGAATGACAAAGACCATGGCCAGGGAACTTGGTAAATATGGTATAAGGGTCAATGCTGTCGCTCCTGGCTTTATTCAGACCCCTATGGTAGATAAGATGCCCCAAAAAGTTATTGAAATGATGGAAGAAAAATGTCCTCTAAAAAGATTAGGACAATCTTCTGATATTGCAAATGCTTATAGTTTCTTGGCCTCTGATAAAGCGTCTTTCATAACAGGTACTGTTCTTAATGTTGATGGTGGATTAGTTTTGTAATATGAAAGCAAATCTAACGATAGTCAATTCACACATTGAAGAGACAATTACTTTAATAAATGGTTTGTTTGTAGGAAAAGAAAGCTGGAAAGATATAGTTCCAGCTTTTTCAGACAGATACAGAATAGTTTTGTACGATGGCCGTTGCCAAGGAATTAATCAAGGTTGGAATGAGGATTTTACCTTACAAGATTTAACCCATGATCTTTTAGAAATTTTAAACTATGCGAACGTAGAGAAGACTTTGCTTCTTGGACTTTCCAATGGGGGGAGAGTTGCTTTAAAATTTGCAGAACTTTTCCCTCAGAGAGTGTCAAGTGTCTTTGCATGTGACACCTATGCTAATTTAACACCTCTTTTAAAAATGAAGCTATGTAGTTGGCTTTTGGCCAACCAGATAGGGGGGCCTTTACATCGATTTGATGTGGCCACTCCTTGGATTTGGGGTGAGAGTACTTTACAAAAAAGTGAGAATATAATTTTAAAATACAGGGAAAATGCTAGGAAAATTTCAAAAAAAGCAGCACGACTTCTTATAAACAGTGCTCTCAGTGGAAACATCAACCTCGGTAAAATTAACAGGCCAGTGTACCTTTTTTTTGGAAAAGAGGATTTATTAACTCCGCAAAGTTATCATCAAGATATAGCAAATAGACTATTACATTCTGTTGTTTTCGAGTTAGATGGTGGACATGCATCTTTAATAGAATACCCAAATCAGGCCTACACAATACTCAGGCCATTAGTTGACAAAATATTTCAAGGAGACTGCGTTGAAGCAATGGATTCAAACTTTTTATAAAACAGTAACTGATTTTCCAAATAAAGTTGCTGTAATAGATATAACGACAAATAGAGAGTACACCTATACAGAACTTGCCAGGGAAGTTAAGCATTTAAAAAATCTATTACTAAGAAATAATGTCAAAAGAGGGGATGTTATTACTTTCTTCAACAATAACTGCCTCGAGCATTTGACGTTATTTCTTGCAAGTGCAGACATAGGATCTCTTTTTGTTCCTCTTAATTTCAGACTATCTTTAGGAGAGATAAATGGAATTTTGGATTTTGTAAGGCCTTCTCTTTCAATTGGTAAAGGTGAGAGCATTCATCAAAATGTTTGCCCTTATATCGATCTCAATAATGTAATCAATGAAGATGAACTGTATGGCGAACGGGAGGGGGCCGATCTCCAAGAACCTTTACTCATGCTCTTTACTTCAGGGACAACGGGTGTGCCCAAAGGAGTACTTTTTCATGGGGAAATGCTTCTTTCAAATCAAAAGGCAACAGTAGAAAATTGGCATTTAAAACAAAGTGATATTACCGTTGTCGAAACTCCCTTTTTTCATACAGGAGCTTATAATGTTCTCTGTTTACCTTTACTAAGTATTGGAGGGACAGTTATATTGGCCGAAAAGTTTGATCCACAGCAAAGTGTTGATTTAATCAAAAAGCATCAGGTGAGCGTTTATTTTGGTGTTCCGACTATATTTCAGATGATTTTTGAAAAGACGAATCTCAAAAAAGAGGATTTAAAATCGATAAGATTTTTTATCTCAGGTGGTGCGGCCATTGAAGAAACTCTTATCCAGAAATATCAAAATTTAGGTGTTATGTTCAAGCAGGGATATGGATTAACCGAAGTCGGTCCAAATTGTTTTTTATTAGAAGAAGAAATGGCACTCAAAAAAATTGGTTCAATTGGAAGACCCATGTCTCATACACATGTAAAAGTTGTGAACAAAAAAGATGAAGAAGTTGTCGTTGGAGAAATAGGGGAATTACTTCTTAAAGGGCATCACCTTTGTAAGGGATATTATAAAAATATAGAAAGCTTCAAGCAAAAAATGGATCAAGGATATTTCCATACCGGTGATTTGGTAAAATTTGATAAAGATGGTTATTTTTATGTGGTTGGGCGAAAAAAAGAAATGTACATCTCTGGCGGGGAAAATGTTTATCCAGCTGAAGTTGAGAGGCAAATCAATTTTTGGGACAAAGTGATTGAATCTGTTGTGGTTTCTGTCCCCAATGATAAATGGGGTGAAGTTGGGCATGTCTACTACCGATCAAATGAAGAAATAGATTTGTCTCAATTGAGGAGTTTTCTGGATGATAAATTATCACGATATAAACACCCTCATTTTCTAACTAAAGTAGATAATTTTCCGTTATTGCCGAATGGTAAAATCAATAAGAAAATACTTAAACAATGGGCCCTTGCGGAGGTAGCACCATGACTCCTGAGATATTCAAATACATAATTGTCGCAATTTTTATTTTTGTTACCTACTATCTTTCATATTTAGGAATGAAGAAAACAAAATGTCTCAAATCTTTTTCAATCGGCCAGGGTGATATAAATCCGTACATTGTAGGTATTACAATGTCTTCTTCTATTGCATCCACTGCGACTTTTGTTATCAATCCTGGTTTTGTCTATAATCATGGTTTATCGGCCTATCTCCACTACGGAGTGGCAGCGCTACTTGGAATTGTTGTTGCGTTTGTTGTTCTTACAAAACGATTTAAACATCTTGGACAAAAAAATGGTGCAATCACTATTCCAGAATGGATTTATAAAAGATATAACAACCGTAGATTTTCTTTGTATTTTGCCTTTATCAATCTTCTAAGTATCACTTTTGTAGTACTCATTTTAGTAGGATGCTCTTTACTTATTTCTTCTCTTTTTCCCATTGATCAAAAAATGTCACTTTTCATTGCGCTCATTTTTGTTTTTTCTTATGTTCTAATGGGTGGAACCTATGCTCATGCCTATACTAATACCCTTCAGGGAGGCATGATGATTTTAATCTCACTGTTTCTTTTTTTCCAGGGGCTTCATCTCTTTAAGGGGGACTTTTTTAATACCCTTCAAGGTATTTCTCCTGATTATGCATCCATCTATAATCCTTCAAGTACCCTCTATTACGATTTTTTCTCTGTCTTTTTGAGTTCTTTTCTCATTACATTTGCCTTAATGATGCAACCTCATATTCTTACAAAAGTTTTATACATTAAGGAAGATAAAGACCTTAGAAAGTTTTTAGGGACTACTTTTGTTGTATCTTTCATTTTTGGACTTGTCCTTTTCATTGGATTTTATGCAAGATTATCAGGTCTCGAAGTGGACAGGCAAGATGCAGTTGTTGTCGAGTATATCAATCATATTTTTTCAAATTCTTCTTTTGGCCCATACATTCTCTCGTTCGTTAATATTTCACTTTTAGCTGCTGGTTTAAGCACTTTAGATGGAATTCTCGTGGGACTCTCTTCAATGGTCGTAAATGATATCTATATTCCCCTAAAGGGAAAAACAGACAATGCACTCAATGTCTCACGACTTGTATTGATTGGTATTGGAATTATTTCATTTGCTCTTGCATGGAATCCTCCCCAATTAGTAGGACTTTTTGCACAAAAAGGAGTGTACGCTCTGGCGTGTGCATTCTTTTTTCCCATTTTATTAGGAATTTTTGATTTAAAGATTGATAAGAGAGTGATTATTTTCTCTTCGATATTTGCACCCGCATTACATTTGATTTTTAATCTCTCTGGACATGCGGTGAATCCGAGCGTTTCAGCGGCAATGGGAATTCTCTATACTGGAGCTATTGTTGTTTCTTCATATATAAAACAGAAGAAAAAAGAATCACTATTGGTAAGAGCATGAGCAATTTCAAACTATCTAAAATTAGTAGTTGAACACTTTAGAACGAGCTATCTAACTTTCTTAGAGCAAGGTAGAGGATATATCGTAGTTGGTTACTTTTGGGACCGGTCGCATCTCGAGATTTGCATCCCAAAAGTAACCATGGACCGAGAGAGACCGAAAATGGCAAAAAATATGGCCATAAATATCCAAAAGCGCTGTATATATGGATATCTATGGATATATTATGGATATGAACGAACTACATAAGAAACCTATTACAATTACCAATCAAATCTTAAAATTGATCGCTGAAATCCCACTATCACAAGCGACGTTTTCTTAAAAACATTTCAACTATATTTAATATGTTTTCATCGGTTAAATTTTCTGCTTGGTTTCTAAAAGGTTCAAATTCTCTAGTGAATTTATAGAACTCGAGAAACTGATTTTCTATTTGTGAAGTTTCTTCTGAATCTACTGGGAAATTTGAACTGTTCCCATAATTTTTGATTTCATCTTTTAAATCTTGATAACCAGTTGTAGGGAGAAAATCCAAATTTTCTGACATATAAAATTCTTTTAAGCTATCAAGAAAAGCAAGAATAGTTTTCTCACTTTTTCCATGGAGTGTATTATAAGTAGATTTATTTTTTGATTTAAAATATGAAATTGCACTTCTTCTAATATATTCATCTGAAATTTCTAAACTATGAGGGAAAATAAAATTTAAATCTATTACTCCTGGAAAAATATAGGCAAGCACAAAGAATTCAATGGGTCTGTGTTTATTCTTATAATTATAATAAATCCTTTTCATATAGTCTGGACGTGAAGTCAAAAGTATATTTTGAGCAATCTCATTGAACTTTATATGCTGTACAATTTTAGATAACTCTAGATTAAATCTCAAAAGCATTAAAAAATTTTCTGTATCCATTATTTTAGATGCTTTATACAAACTCTCACAGTTAAAACTCTCAAGAGCAGTGGGAATTTTCTTCAAAATTGTATCCATCGCTAAACAATTAAAACAGATTAAAAAATACAGTATTATTTTTCTCATGTTTCTCTAATTAGCAGAGATCCTAAATTGTTGCATTACTTGAGAAAATGAAGTGTATATATTTCATATTTATAAATAAAAATCTGAGATTGTATGCCCCTAAGTTTCTGATATAATAAGCTAATGCAAGCAGATTTCACAAGTTTAGACCCAAATGTTCTCATAACTTATGGAGATGGACATCCCATCGATCTGTACATGTATATGAGAGGTGAGAAAAAGTATATTAAATTAACAAATAACGACGAACAGGTTTCAATCGTTGTTCAAAAATTCAAAAATAAAGGTCTTAAAGAAGTATTTATGTTGACCAGCGAATTTGAAGAGTTTGTGAAATCTGTGAGGAATCAACTTCAAGAAAAAATTAAAAAAGAAAAGAAAAATGGCAACTTAGAAGGACAAATAAATGCAGTTGCCAATGCAAGAGAAGTTTTCAAGAAAGTTATAGAACAGGGAGATATTTCAAAAGAGCATATGGAGTTATTTAATGAACTTGCTCTAGAGGTAGAAGAAGTTATTGAGAATACTGATGTTTTTGATATGTATGAAAAATTTAAATTCAGTTGTACTGAAGAATTTATTCATGGCCTAATGTGTGGATATATTTCTACAGCAATGGCCGAAACATTTGAATGGTGCTCAAATGCGATCGTTAAAAATATAGTCAACGCTTCGATGCTTTGTGATATAACTTTGACAGAAGAGGATTTCCAGCAAATGAAATCTTCTATGAATACAGAAAAATTTTCTAAAAAAGTAATCTATCATCCAATAGATGTTTCTGTCCTTTTAGAAAAATCATCTGATCAGGCCATCGGTCCAGAAACATTGGAAATCATTCGACAACACCATGAAAGACCAAACGGTAAAGGATACCCCTCAAAAATAAATTACCAAAAAATTTCTAGACTATCAGCAATTTATATTGTCGCAAATTATTTTACAGAAAAAGTATTTGATGCCTCTTTTCGTGAACAACATAAGATGGAACGGATAGAATATGTGATAGGACAAATTAAGGAAAAGTTTTATCATGGGCCCTTTAAAAATGCGACATTGTCCCTAAAAAATGTTTTTTCAGTAAAATAATTTCTTACAGTCTGAAGCACTAAGTTTATATTTCTCTTTTGCCTTATTTGTAAATTGTGTACAACCAATCATTTTATCATTTGTGATAAACATAAAAATTCCCTGTGCTTTTTGGGTATGATGTTTAGCTTTACCAGTTTGGGCCGCAATAACAGGAAGTACATCTAAATATAAAATATTATTATTTTCGGTGAAACGAAACTGTACCAACCATTTTCCAAAAGGGTCTGTCTCCATTTTTATAGGTTGTTTACCATTTGACCAAGTTCCTCTATAGAAGTTCAACTGAGCGGCACTTGCCCTTTCTAAGTATTGCCCAATGTGTTCATCTATACTGTTTGGCACAAAAGAGTAATCTGGAATCATATTAAAATGTGTAAGTTTCCAATATTTCTTTTTTTGACCATCTTCAAATAAAGTTATATTTTTAAATAAAAAATGAAATAAAAATTTTCCTTCTTCTCCTGACATTCTTCCACGTATTTTATACTGATTAGTTTCTAATATAGAAAATTTAGATATTTTAATATCAAAATTTTGTAAGTATTTGTTGTTATTAGTGGCATCTATTCGAGCACATTCTCCTGAAACTTCCACTTCATCTCCATAATCAACTGCACGAATTTGATGAAATTCTAACCTTGGTTCAATAAAACCTTTCAAAGAATAATTTGAATATGCCGAACATATAATGGCCCCAAGAGTGAGATAGTTTTTTTTCACTACGTAAAATTCACCGAGCTCTACTGTTGCAAAGAGAGACTGAAATATTAAAATGCCTAGAAACATCCCTTTTTTAAGCATGATTAATGCTACGAAAATGAACTCTAT
This sequence comes from Halobacteriovoraceae bacterium, assembly GCA_020635115.1. Lineage (NCBI taxonomy): Bacteria > Pseudomonadati > Bdellovibrionota > Bacteriovoracia > Bacteriovoracales > Halobacteriovoraceae > Halobacteriovoraceae bacterium. Next base: position 23,298 of record JACKAK010000015.1, read on the forward strand.
GATGACAACTAACAAAGGCCTACATTAATCGGCAATATTTACTTAGTCGCTTGCCTCCAATGACATTGATATGATTTCAGAACCAATTTGGACCTCGAAAGGATATTTGAGGAGTTTTTATGCAATGGATTGCCTTCTTTTTAGTTTTTCTTCTCTATTCATGTTCAAAGACTCAGTACAATGTAAGAGTTAAAGCACCCATTAATGAAAACTTTGCGGGCATTATTACAAAATGTGTTCCTCGAGCAGACATAGAAAAGGCCATAACAAATGAAGGTCTAAGTTATAGAGTCTTAAGTGAAAAAGATAATTTATTTGAAATATATGGTAGTAATGAAAACGATCTAAAAGAATTATTCGCTAATATTAATAAGAAGGCCAAATTTGTAAAAAACAAATTTATTAGGTCTCGTACAAAGGTAGATGATTTAAATGTTTCTCAATTTATGTATGGCCCATGGAGCTTAAGCGACTTATATGATGATTTTCATCACCTCAAACAAATAAATAAAGATATGATCCCAAAAAAATTTAACGGAAAAGGTGTTACTATTGCTATTTTAGACACTGGTATCGCAATGGCACATGTTGACCTTAGTGGCCAAATTAAAGTGAATGATAAAGAAGTTTCAAAAAATGGAAAAGATGACGATCAAAACGGTTATATTGATGATTACCAAGGATGGGATTTTGTTAATTGGGACAATTCCCCTCAAGATGATCATGGGCATGGAACACATGTGGCCGGAATTGCTGCAGGTAAAATTGCAGGAGTTGCACCCGGGGCCAAAATTTTACCTGTAAAAGTGATGAATGCTGATGGATCAGGAGATATTGGAACTATTGTGGCCGGTATTCGCTATAGTATTGATCAAGGAGCAAATATCATAAATCTTTCTTTGGGAAGTACATTCATTATTCCACATGAATTAATACAATTAATAAATGAAGTCACAAGAGCTGCTGACAAGGATGTACTCTTCGTTGCCGCCTCTGGAAATGGGGGAGGTGATCAAGTGGGTGATTGCAATGAAGACGAACATCACTATCCTTCAGATATCGAAAATGAAAATGTTATTTCAGTAGCTTCAATCAATGAATTTGATGAACTTTCTACATTTTCAAATTATGGGCCGGTATCAGTAGATTTAGCTGCACCAGGTGATTCTGTGGATGGTGGAATTTTATCAACTTCGTTTGGTAATGGTATTGAATTTGATGCTTATGAGAGAATGCGAGGCACATCTATGGCCACTCCAATTGTCGCAGGGGCCGCAGCAATTTTAAAACAACATGGCCAAAATCTTAAAGTTAATGAGTTAATTCAACTCATTTTAGAAAATGTAGATAAAACCGATGAACTTATGCCTTTATTAAAAAGTGGTGGTAAGCTGAATTTATCAAAGGCATTCTTTAATCAAGATTAAAACAGTCCTGTGTTTCGTATAATATTTGCAATCCCAATTCTCACCATCATAACCGCGATGGCCAGTAAAAATAATGAGGCCACTTTTCCTATGGCCAAAGTTCCACCACGGCCAATTATCTTAACAAGTCTTTGTGAATTGTAAAATATGATCCATACTAAAAACATATTCACAATATAAGCGGCCAACGTCATTGTGTAGCCAAATTGGTCAGACATTAAAATTACGGTTGTGAGAGCTGCAGGTCCTAGGATAAGAGGGATTCCAACAGGGACAATTGCTAAATCCTGATCACAAGTCCTTCTTTTTTCTGTTTGTTGGCCCATAAGCAAATCACTTAAGGCCACAAGAAACAAAAGTATACCACCACCTATACGGAGATCATCTTCTGTGATTCCTAAAACTGAAAACAGTTTTTTTCCTGCAAAAAGAACAACGATTCCTAAAATGGTGGCCGTCATTGTTGCGATATTGGCCATTTTCTTTTGTTGTTTAAGTTCAAAATCGTTTACCAGGGACAGATAGATAGGAACGAGTGCAATGGCATCAATTGCTATAAAAAGTGGAGTAAAGGCCAATAGAAATTCTTTAAATAGTTCATTCATATATAAAAACTTCCTTCAAGGATTATATTTATGTTAGGCCATGGATAATAATGACTAAATGCGAAACGTCAATATCTATTGTAAAAAATGACAAAATCTTAATTATTTAATGGGGATGGAAAGGTGCTCACCATTTTCTAAATAATAGAATCTTTCACGTGATACGGCCGCCGATTCAAGTTCTGTATTTAGATGCCTGACAGGTTCATCTAGGGCCTCATCAGTAAGTTGAAATGTTCCCCAATGAATTCCAATAGCATATTGGGAACGTAAATCTTTAAAAACTTGAACAGACTCTTTGGGATTAATATGCTGAAACTTCATAAACCATCTTGGTTCATATGCTCCAATAGGTATGAGAGATAGTTGAAAGGGACCAAATTTGTTTCCTATTTCTTTAAACCCTTCAAAATAACCAGTATCTCCAGCAAAGAAAAACTTCCCTTGTCCATAATCGATGACAAAGCTTCCCCAGAGGGTCTTATTTTTGTCAAATAGGCCCCTCGATGACCAGTGTTGACTTTCAACAAAGTGATAGGTGATACCTTCGTGTTTAAATGATTCATTCCAATCCATTGTTTTGAAGTTTTGGATTCCTTCATCTAATAGCAGTTTATCATTTCCAAGACCAATGAGAATAATGGGGTCAGTATCTTGTTTTTTATTAATGGCCAAAAGGGTATCAATATCCAAATGATCATAATGGTTATGACTTATAAGTATGATATCAATTTGTGGCAAGTCTTCAAGCTTTACACCAGGATCTTTATGTCTTTTGGGGCCAATAAACTTGTAAGGACTTACCCTTTCAGACCATACGGGGTCTGTAATTATATTAGTTCCGGATACTTGGATGAGTACAGTTGAATGATTGACAAAGGTAAAGACGGCCTTGTCTCCAAATACTCTTTCTTGTACAATTTTTTTTTGATTAATATTAATCCACTCTGGCCAAGCCTTTGCGCTAAAACTGAGTTTCCATTTCAAAAAATCTAGAAAGTTATTTGGCATTGGCGTGCGATTTAAAAATCTTGAGCCATCAAAGTTTTTAGTTTTTTTACCTTTATGATAAGTAGAAAACAATCCACAAGCACTTAGAATTATAATGATAATTAAATAATAAATTAAACTTTTTGGAAATTCTTTCATATTTGGTTATTTTGCCATAAATTATCTTTAAACTCTAGTCTTTTGAAATGGGAGAGAATTGATGTTGCCAATTGCAAAGATCCTAATCGTTAGTGGAGTGCTTTTGATTATTTCAGGGGTAATCTGGCATTTTTCAGATGGAAATATTCCCCTCGGAAGATTGCCAGGAGATATTAAAATTGAAGGTCAAAACTCAACAATCTATATACCTATAACAACATGTCTGATTGTAAGTGCTGTTATTGGGTTGGTTCAATATTTAATAAGAATGTGGAAATAATGCAAACATTCGAAAAAAAAAATAGTAAGAGAATTCCAGGGTTATTTTTTACAGAAGTCAATGGGCTCAAAGAAATTGAATCTGGATTTGGAAAGTATCATAGTCTTAAAACTCCTGAAATATTTCAAGTTTCAGATGAAAAAATAGTAATGTCTAAAGTTTTAACCGAATTACCAAAGAAAGAATTCTGGCAAAATCTCGGAAGAGAATTAGCTAAAATGCATTTAAGTATGGCCAATGTACAATATGGATTTGAGGAAGATAATTTCATAGGGAATAATCCTCAGTCAAATTCTTGGGAGTCTGATTGGTGTGTCTTTTTTATGAGAAATAGACTTCTTTTTCAAATTAATTTAATCAAAAGTAAATTTCACAGAGGAGTTTTGTCGAAAATATTTTTAGAAAAAAGTAAACAAATTGAAGAAGTTTTATATTCAACAAAAATAACACCAACTTTGTTACATGGAGATCTATGGAGTGGTAACGTTCTTTGTGGAGAAAATCAAACGCCCTATCTGATCGATCCTGCAGTTTATTATGGACATTCTGAAGTTGATTTAGCAATGACTAATTTATTTGGTGGATTTGATTCTGAATTTTATATTTCTTATCAAGAAATATTACCCATCAATTCGGGACATCATGAACGTTTTAAAGTTTACAATCTTTATCACGTCATCAATCATTTTAACTTGTTTGGAGGTAGTTATTTTAATCATGCTATGAAAATACTTGAAAGTATTTAGCAACATTGAAAAGAATATAAAAAAAATAAGAAAAACTTCCTAATTTTTTATTCCAACCAACTGTTGATTTTGTCCTTGGCCCTTTTGCTTTCATTTTTGAGTCTATCAGTAAATCTCTTTGCTTCTTTTTGTATTTTCTCTGAACTTTCTTCAATTTCATCAGCAAAATCTTCGACCTTTTGTTTAATCAAAGCACTTTCGCTCATTTGAGAATATGCCATACGGTCATCTTCAGTATAAATGTAGAAATGGTCAGAATCTTTTGTACATGAAATTTTAAAACCAATTTCAGTAGATAGATCAATAAAATCAGCGAGACTTTGATTTCTAAAAAGTGGATTCGAGAAAATTTCATATTGAGATATGAAACATTCATTTTGATCTTCAAATATTATACTTACTCCAACTCCTAAGGTTTCTGAGTCAACAGAACTTGCGGATTGAATCTCATATGAATGATTATCTATATAGATCTCACCTGCATAGAGGTTTGTAATAGTTAGAAATATTAATAAAACTAATTTCATTTAATTTATCTCCTAATTCCCATTTCAATTGATAAAATTTTCAAAAGCTTGAAACAAATTACATAAAGGAATATAACAAAGAAATTGTTTCGTTTGCGATAATTTAAAAACAAGAAGAATTCTTTTTATGGTTAAATTTATTTTGTTGTTATGTTTAATTTCTACTGGAGCTCAATCTCATGTTTCATGTGAAATTGAACTTACAAAAAATGAAGAAATTGCAATTGGTATGCTTAAATCACTTGGAGGAGTTAGAATGGCCTTCATGCATAAAAAAATGAGTGGTAAACAGCATAATATTATTGTCGTGGGGTTGAATACAATTTCAAAAAAAGATCTTAAAAAAAATGGCCTATCTGAACAAATGTTTGTTAACTTAGATAGTTTACTTGAAAATTGGAACGAGCAAGCATACTCAATGATTTCTTTACGAGATGACCGAACTTCACACTTGTCAAAAACAATAAATAGCTCCGACATAAATATTAACAATTTCAATGTCATTACCCTCCAGGGAGAACTCACAAAATTTAAAGAAGAAATTTCAAGGTCAAAAAGAATATATAACGTGGCAAGTGATATCTTTAAATTTGGACTACCTCTGCTACCTTTAGGGGTTTTAAGTCTAACTGACATTCATCCAGGAATAAGTACTGCAATTGTTGCAAGTTTGGCCTATGCTTCGATTAAAGCAACGAGTCCTAGGTTAAAAAAGAACAGAATCACAAACACGACGGGCCAATATTTTCCAATTTTTATGGAAACTAATATTAAAAAAATATTTGAGAGAATTTATGAAGTGATAAATAACTCCGAAAAACCAATTTTGATACTGGTTGAAGATACTTATAATCTCGACTCTATAGTAGTAGAAGAATTGTTGATGAGAGGTTTTGATCACTACAAGTGATGTTTATTTTGTTTAGATCATATTTCATTGTGCAACTTGACATAATTTTTTAATAGTCCTAATTTGTGGGATATTCAGCAAGAGGGGAAAGGATTGTGTTTTTCGAAGGGTCCGAAAAAAAAGCAGAAGTAGTTGTATCTAAAGTAGTTGGTTCATTGTTAGATTTTGAACGACAATTTTGGGTTGAATTAGTGGCCAGAGCTCAGGCGGAAATTATTTCTGAAATTCATAATCCCTATTGTCGTGCTTACCTATTGTCAGAGTCATCACTGTTTGTTTGGAAGGATCGTATTTTACTGATTACTTGTGGAGAGACAACTTTAGTGAACTCAATTTTGTTTCTTGCAAAGAAAATTGGTCCCCAAAATTTTGAAAGTCTTATCTTTCAAAGAAAAAATGAGTATCATTCACATTTACAAAGGACAAATATCTTTGGAGATGTTCAACAGTTGAGAGAACAATTCAAAGGGACATTATTGAGAGTTGGAAATCTAGATGGACATTTTAATTATTTGTTTCATCTTGATAAAAAATTTAATTCTCCATTAAACGACGTAACGACAGAGCTTCTGATGTATCATATCAATGGGCCAGCAGCAAAAACGTTACGAACACCGTATTTATCAAAAGATCAAATTAGAATGTACTTGCAAATTGATGATTTGTTTCCTGATTTTCAAATTGATGATTTTGCTTTTAGCCCTCTTGGGTATTCATTAAATGGTATTAAAGATGATAAATACATCACTATACATATTACACCAGAAGAAGAAGTTTCATATGTTAGTTTTGAGACTAATATAGATATTAAAGGCCAAGATAAAGATCTTTTAAATAAAATCCTCAATGTCTATGGCCCTGAAACATACGATCTTCTCCAATTTGATACAAAAAATGACGTCACTTACGATGGCGTATGTATAAATCATGTTGAAGATCATCTTTCATGTGGTTATAAAATAGAATTTAAACATTTTCATCAAGTTGCTACAAAACCTGATACATCAAAAATCGTCTAGGAGCTCACGTGTATTCAAATTTATGGGTAGAAGAAAAATTCAAAGATTTTTTAGGACTAAGATTTAAAGTTGAAAAAGTGCTTTTTTCAGGAAAATCAAATTTTCAAACTGTTGATGTCGTTGAAACTAGAGGCCATGGAAAAATGCTTTTGAATGATGGCCTTGTGATGGTGACGGAAAAAGATGAGTTTGTTTATCATGATATGATTTCACATGTTCCATTATTTGTTCATCCAAACCCTAAAAAAGTTTTAATCATTGGCGGTGGAGATGGAGGAACTGCTCGCGAAGTATTAAGACATAAAAGTGTTGAACGATGTGTAATGGTTGAAATCGATTCGATGGTTGTAGATGCTTGTAAGGAATTTATTCCGCTCACTTCTAGTGAATTAGATAATCCAAGGCTTGAATTAAAAATTGAAGATGGTATTGAATTTGTCAAAAATACAAATGAAAAATTCGATGTCATTTTAGTTGATTCTACGGATCCAATTGGCCCTGCTCAACCACTTTTTAATGAAGATTTTTATCAAGATATTAAAGACTGTTTGACTGATAATGGAATTGTAGTATCTCAGGGAGAATCACCTTATTATGAATCTCAGATGCAGACAAAACTTCTTTCAATTAAAAACAAATTATTTCCACTGAGCTTAATCTACAATTTCAGTAATCTTACATATCCAGGGGGACTTTGGTCTTTTACTTTTGCTTCAAAAGGTTTAAATCCAATTAAAGATTTCAAACCTGAAAGAGTACTTCATTCAGGTATGGAGTTCGAATATTATAACGAACAAATACATACAGCTTCTTTCTGCTTACCAACATTTCAACGAAAGCAACTAGCGGAATTTTTAAAATCTTAAAATTAAATTAAATATTTTCAAGCAAATGTTTTCAGCATTAAATAATTTGTATATCCTCTGTGAAACTAATCAAGAGAGGCAAGCATGTCTGAAAAATATTGGCTCATGAAAACAGAACCCGACGTTTTTTCAATTGATGATTTAAAAAAAGTAAAAATAGAACATTGGGATGGAGTAAGAAATTACCAGGCCAGAAACTTCATGAGAGATGAAATGAAAAATGGAGATGTGGTCCTCATCTATCATTCTAATTGCACTCCTCCTGGAATTGCTGGTCTTGCAACAGTGGATAAAGAGGCCTATCCTGACCACACCTCATGGGATAAAAAATCTAAGTATTATGATCCAAAATCGAATCCAGATAATCCACGCTGGTATATGGTAGATGTAAGATTTAAAGAGAAATTTGATAAGTTTGTCGATTTACCTGTATTAAAAACAAATCCGGTTCTCAAAGACATGAAAATCTTACAAAAAGGTTCAAGACTATCGATTACTCCCGTTACAGTAACTGAATTTAATGAAATATTACATATGGCCCAATTGTAAAAAAGGTGAAATTGAATATGATTTTTAGAAGTGCCTTATGTTTAATTCTTGCTTTTAATCTTTACTCCTCCGAAATCGAAAAATGCGAACCAAAACTTAATCCGTCACATGTAAGGATAAGTTTCCAAAAAATGTTTCACGAACTATCAATGAGATTTAAAAGTATTTCACATCATAGTGAATTAACTAAACCCCTGGGTGCAGAAAGGATTCATTATAGTGATCCTACCATTACAGAAGAATTTTCTCCCCTTGATCATGAATATCTAAGTGCTGTTAAATATTCTAGATTTTTAGACGAATTCTACAATCAAGATGTCTATTTATTGACAAGAATTAAAGATATTGATGTTCCTTTGTATGATGGATATATCACAGACAAAAATAATCATATTCTCTATAATATTTCTCTAAAGACAAAGTTTGAATTTAAAATTGGTACTCAGGCCTATATGAATGAAATGGTCTTTAAGAAAATTTTAGAAATTGCTAGTAAAGATAATCAATTTCAGAGTTTAAAACAATGGTATAGAGCTGCAATGAACGGAGGTTTTAAGGGAGATCGTTTCTATGGCCCAAGTCATACGTTCAAAGAAGGAATAGAGTGGATTGCGCATACTCTTAAAGTATACGGACATAAAATAAAAGACATCTACCAAAAACATGGGGATCATATTGAAAAAGAAAGATTAACGATTATTGTCTATGATCTTTCAGATACAAATTTCGAATTTGATTTTAACGCTCGGTTTAGGGAAAGAATTGATCATAAATTTTTTCAAGAAAGCGGGCTGGATTCAATTATTTTGATAGAAAAAACACGTTATGTAGAACTTAAGCTTAAAGACAATCAGGTTATACAAAATATATACTAAGTCAAAAAAGAATTTATACAATTTTATGGTAGACTAATAAAAATGTTTTCTAAAATAATTCAAATCTCTCTAATTATTCTCAGTTTTTCAATGTTTTTCCTTTCTTATAAGATCTATCATAATTATGGATATTTAGAACATTCAGGAATTGTTACAAAGGCCTTTGTAAAAAGTATTAATACAAAAATAAATAAATCGGACACTGATAAAAATGAAAATGTAGTTGAGTTTAAATATCAGTCAAATACAATTAGAGTTCCAATTGAATCAAAAAAATTAAATCCAGGAGAAATGATTGATATTGTTTTCGATCCTCAAGACCTTGAAAACGTACAATTAGCGGATAAAATTAAAGATCAATCATCTTATGTTTTTATTACTGGCCTATGCGGTTGTTTTTTTCTAATACTGATCTTTTTTGTGAGAAAATACATGTCTTAATTATGTCCAGGATCTGATTGGCCTCATGCATGATGTTTTCTTAGATAAATAAGCATTTAATGATTTGCAAATAAAGGAAATCTGATGCTCAAGGTATTAATTTTTATAATTACTTGCTCTTCTCTTCATGCAATCGAATGGGAGTGGCCAAAAGTAAATTTGGCGGCCATTTTGAAGTCAAAGTCCGTCTTTCGGGGGGCAATGACTTGGAACAAACCTGGACTAACCGTAGGGCCTGAACTTATTTTTTATGATCATTATGTCATTAGAGGACCACATATTTTCTATAAACATTTTCTAGATCGAAATTCATCTTATGAATGGGATATTGGGTGGAGATTAGTAGGGGATAGTAGACCAATGATCAGATTTACCTCAGATGGTAGAGATTTCAGGAACTCCAGAAACACTTCTCACGAATTATTTACAAAATTCACATATAAGTTTGGATGGATGAAAAAGTTTTCAGTGGGAGGAGAATTTAGTGCAGATATTGATGAAAATAAAGGTTTTTTCTATCTCTTAAAATTTGGATTACCAGTTTATAAATTTACATCATTAGAGACAAAATTTGGTTTTGGCACAGAAGCGATGAATGACTATATTTATGGCCCTCATGCGGTAAGTGGCCCAGGATTTTATGCAATTTCATTAACTTATGTCTATCCTCATGTCCCTTGGAAAGGAATTGTAATCAATTCCTTAGAGTATTCTAAAGTAGTTCAAAGTGAAAATAGAAATGCCGAGCTCTTAGGAGGAAGATATCAAGATCTTTACTATAAGTTGATGGTTATTTATAGTTTCTAAGTTTTGTTTGTAACAAAACAGTGCTCCGCTACACTTATCTTAAAAAGAGGAGAGAAGTATGTACCTAACAAAGAGTAAAATAATAAATTCACTTTTGATATTTAGCATGGGGACAATTATGTTAAACGTATTTGGTAAGGATAAAAGCAAAGATAATGAAATTCAAATTTATGAAAACTACGGACAAAAGAAAATTGTCACAATCTCAGAAGAAGAAGCTAGAAAACGACTTAAAAAAGAAGAATATGAAATCTTAAGAGAAGAGTCTACAGAAAGAGCATTTAGCGGAGAATATTGGGATAATAAGGAGGAAGGAATCTATGTTGATAGATTATCAGGTGAGCCATTATTTACTTCCAAAGAAAAATATAAATCTGGTACTGGATGGCCATCATTTTGGGCCCCGATATCTAAAGAATTTATAACTGAACATGAAGACAAAAAACTATGGTCAGTTAGAGTCGAAGTGCGAAGTAAATTAGGTGATAATCACCTTGGTCATGTTTTTAATGACGGACCAAAACCAACAGGTTTAAGATATTGTATAAACTCTGCTTCCTTGCGTTTTATATCTGTAGAAAATCTTGAGAAGGAAGGCTATGGAGAGTTTTTAAAGCTATTTAAATAAAAGGGAAATACTCATGGAAGTTGCGACATTTGCGGGAGGCTGTTTTTGGGGAATTGAACACCATTTTAAAAACACAGAAGGTGTTAGATCAGCAGTCAGTGGATATATGGGCGGAGATCCAAAAAGGGCCAGTTATGAAGAAGTATGCAAAGGTGACACTGGACATGCTGAGGCCGTAAGAATTGTATTCGATCCTAACGAAATTACTTACAAAGACCTTTTAAAAATTTTTTTCCGGATGCATGATCCAACAACTTTAAATAGGCAAGGACCCGATATCGGATCTCAGTATCGGTCTGTTATTTTTTATCATTCGTTTGAACAAAAAGAAATTGCTGAAAAATTGATACAAAAACTCTTAACTTTAAAAGTTTTTCATTCTCCAATTGTTACGGAAGTTTCACATGCAAGTGTTTTTTTTGAGGCAGAACAATATCATCAAAAGTTCTTTGAAAAGAATCCAAATCGTCATATATGCCACGTGTTGAGACCTGAATCTTTTCTACAGGGTCTATGAGTCCATTATTATACTCAGGATTTAAAAATTAACTTGAATAGAAAATTCAGCATGTATTGAAAAATCTTCCTTAATAGCATTTCTATCTGCAACAGGATCAAAATCATAGTACCCATTTCTTCGGTTAAAAGCTGATTGTTGTAGATCAAATCGGTTGGGATTCTGGTTATTAACAAAGATACCTCTCAGAGTTCCTGTCATTGTAAAGCCAAGATGCATATAGATTACATCATTTCTGTAACCTAAGGATGAACCAGCATGTAAACGTGGATAAGTATCTGTAACATGTAAGAAACCAAACTCGCTTAAGACAAATATTCTTTCTGTCACACTCGATTCAATGAGTGAAGCAATATTAACCTGATGTGGGCTGCGCTTTACTGTAGGTCTTCTTATTGAGAAGGGATATTTATCATTTATGTAATAGTTATATATTGTATTAAAGTGAACTTTAACATTACGGTCATATTTGTAGGAATAAATATAATAAGCAAAAATGGCCTCGTAGTGATAAGGGGCATGACTAAGTTGAGTCGAGTTTTGGTCATTAAATGTCTTAAAGTATGCAGATTCAAATGTATGCGTATGAGGACCTTTCTTGGTTAAAGTTGTTCGAGTAAAAACATTATTTGTATTATAATTAACATACAGAAGAGGACTTGACCCTAATGCAAAATTCCATGCGCGGCAACCAACAAATTGTATTCCAATTGTACAAGTATCTTTACCAAGCATATAGTCAGTGTGACTAACGTTGTGTCCTAGACTGCCGACATTTTCTAGGGCAAATACTGCCCTTATAATAAAGAAGATAAAAAATGTTTTATAAAATATTTGTGGCATCTTTTAATCATATCATTACATATAAAAAATTGCTTAAATTTATAATGAGGAAGATTAATTCAAGTTTATGAATCAAGTATGCTATTGTACATTTTACGAATGGAATTGATTTAGTGTACACTTTCAATATGGATATTGCATAGCAATATACTGGCCATCAACACAGTAAGGAGGCACATATGAGTGAAGCTGCAATTGCAAATAAAATGGAGAATTCAAAAAAGAAAAAATCAAAGTATGTGGCCTATAAACCAGACCAAAATGGACTCATTCCTTATACAGACGAGGAAAATAACAGGTGGCATCGTCTTATGGAACGCCAGATGAAAATTATTCAAGGACGCGCCTGTGAAGAATTTATTAGAGGCTTAGAAATTCTTGAATTTCCCTTTGAGTCAGTTCCTCAACATACTTATGTATCAAAAAAATTAAAAGCTTGTACCGGCTGGTCAGTTGAACCAGTTGAAGCAATAATTCCTGCAAATGAGTTTTTTACTCTGCTTGCAAATAAAAAGTTTCCAGCTGCAAGTTTTATAAGAAGCGAAGAGGATTTTGATTATATAAAAGAGCCTGATATTTTTCATGAACTTTTTGGCCATTGTCCACTCCTTACAAATCAGGCCTATGCTGATTTTATGGAAAAATATGGCCAGCTTGCTCTAAAGATGAATGAGAAAGATCGAAATAGAATGTTTCGTTTATTTTGGTTTACCATTGAATTTGGATTAATAAGAGAAAACGGAGATCTTAGAATTTATGGAGGAGGTATTCTATCCTCGCCAGAAGAAACTGTATATAGTTTGAAACCTTCTGAGAATAAATATACTTCCTTAGATCGTTTAGTGGCCCTGAGAACTCCCTTTAAGATTGATATTCTTCAACCATTATATTTTGTCATTAATGACCTAAAAGATATTTACTCGATTTTAGATGAAGATGTGACAATCGACCTTAAAAAAAGTTGGGACTTAGGAAATCTTCCTGCTCCCTATGATATTGAGGAGAATAAAAATGTCGGATAAAAAATTAGTGGCACTCACTCGTGATGAAATCGCAAATTTACTTACAGATCTTAAGGACTGGCATTTTAACGAACAAATAGGAGAGATTGAAAAAGAGTTTACCTTCAAAAGTTATTTTCAAACTATCGCCTTTGTTAACGCCGTTGCTTGGATGGCCCAGAAGGAAAAACATCATCCTGATTTAAATGTAAGCTATGGGAGAGTAAAGGTTCGCTATTCAACTCATGATATCCGAGGAATTTCTGAATTAGATTTTGTGAGTGCACAAAAAGTAGAAGATATATATCAGGATTCATAAAATGCAAATATGCTCTTAAGAAGAGCAACTATAATGAGATATTCCTCCTACGTTAAAAAAGGCATTTGGTTTGAGTTGATAATATTTCGATTCAATTTCAATTGACTGCTCTTCGTATGGCCTGCTCAGTACTTCTTGTAACTCTCTTAGCAGTGAGTAATCTCCCTTCATTGCTGATTGATATGCAGGAACGACTGTCCATTCACGCCAAGTATATTTGGGATTAATTTGTTTCATCTTTGTAGAAATTTCTTGGAAATCTAAGTTGTTTTGAGATTTGACTTGTTCTCGCCAATTGCTTAGCCATGATTGCCAAGCTTGATCAAGATCCTTTGATGATTCTTGATAGAAACTTTTTTTCAAAGGGTGAATGCTTTCGGGGAGATGTGATAGTTCACGGAAAAAGATTGTAAAATCGAGATGTGTTTTAATCATGAGATCCATAAGAGAGTTAAAAATTTCAGGAATAAATGTAATTAAACCCAGTTTTAATGCCCAGACTTTTTCAAGTTCTGATTTCATTTCAGGTGCAAATTCATCAAATATTTGATCCAATTCAGATAATTCGCGAGGATATTTTGAAAGTAATGGACGTAAAGCAGTTAAAAACATATGAAAATTTGCTTGGGCCGAATTAGGCTGATTAAAAAATGAAAAGTGTTGTCCTCCTCCTGTCCATGGTTGAAAATCTGGATCAAAAGATTCACAGAATCCGAAAGGTCCATAATCTAGAGTATGTCCTCCAACTGAACAATTGTCGCTATTAAAGTTTCCTTGGCAATAACCGACTCGAATCCATTGTGCAATTAATCTTGTAAGACGGCCACGAAAGAGCTTGGCCAATTCAATAATTTGTTTTTCAAAAGGAAGGCCCTGATCAATTTCATTTTTATATTCCCTCTGTACTACATGTTTTACAATCATCATCAACTCTTCATAAGCATTTGGATGAGACTGATTTCGTACACGGCGAGAGAAAAGTTCTAATTGTCCAACTCTAAGAAAAGAATGTGCAACTCGTGTTGAAATGGCAATGGGGTTATCAACCAGTATGTCAGGATTTTTCGAATGTGTTCCATATGAATACCAAGGTCTTTGTACCTTATCTGTTTTAGAAACAAACAAGGTTAAGGATCGAGAAGTGGGAATACCTAAAGCGTACATAAATTCTTGTGCTAG